>JALZOH010000092.1 GCA_030857305.1 Acidobacteriota bacterium | reverse complement strand
AGATACGAACATTTTGGTTGCCGCTTTTCGTTCAAAACGTGGAGCGGCAAATCTTTTGCTCGACAAACTCGATGATTCGCGTTGGCAGGTAAATGTTTCAACCGCGTTACTGCTCGAATACGAAGATGTCTTGAAGCGTCCCGAAATGAAGGATTTTAATTCCGAATCAGACGTTGATATTTTTCTGAACGGACTTTGCACAATCGCCGAATTTAACGATATTTTTTACTTGTGGCGTTTGTTGGCAAAAGACCCGAACGATGCGTTTATTCTTGAACTCGCCGTGCGTGTCAACGCCGATTTTATTATCACTTATAATAAAAAAGACTTTCCTGCCGCCACCGATTTTGATATACAATTAGCTACGCCGAAAGAGTTTTTACGATTTGTCGGAGATTTATAAATGACCACGATTAATACAAAAATCCCGGATACGCTGTTTCGCCAAGCCAAGACAATTGCCGAGGACGAAGAAATGACGCTCGACCAATTTATCGCGCTGGCGCTGGCAAGCCAAATTTCGAGTTGGAATGCCGGTAAAACTTTTGCCGAACGCGCCGCCAAAGGCAATTGGAAAAAAGTCCGCGAAATCTTAGCCAAAGTTCCAGACGTTGAACCGGAAGATTACGATAAACTTTGATTCCAAAACGGTCGATAGAAAACAATGCAGTTTAGAATAATCTTCATAATATTCTTAATACTCCTATCAATTTCAGGTTTATGCTTTGGACAGGAAATCGTTGAAGATGAAAATTGGCTCAAAGGACTCGGCACAGAAGCCGATTCCTTTCCGTCTCTCATTTATCAATTTAAGACTTTTACCCAAGAGGATGTAACAAAGGGAAAACAAAGATTAAAGTCCATACGACAATTCGCGCCGAAAAACGAATGGGAAGGAATTTATTACGCAGAAACAGGAATTGGTGACTCAAAATTGATTTGGAATTCGGAAGGCGGATTTTTCAATTTGTATTTCTATCACGAACTCAAAAGATTTAATTACGGCAGAGTTAATGATTCGCCGAGTTTTGTCGAATTAATCAATAAAAAGCCTTCGACTTCCAGCTTTGACAAAAAACAAGCTGTAAAAGCTAAACTGATAAAAATTCAGATTGATGACAAACATTTTCTTGTTCCCGAAACTCGTCTGCAAGACTTTTGCGACAAAGCCGCAGGGTTGAGCATAGATTTAGATGATTTTTATTATTACTGGACGAAAGAAGCAGATATGCAAAAGGAAACTTTCGGGCTTCCTAATCTTCCATCCGAATACAAACCTTTTTTGCGTTATCCGATAGAAGCAAAAATAATTAGTGTCGGAAGGAAGAAGATTATTCCTAATGAACAATCTACAAAGGAATTTAATTTTGATGATATTCATTATCCGGCATCTTTGAACGCAGGTAAAAATAAGAATATAAAAATCGGAATGAACTTTTTTGTTGAAGATTTAGGCGAATGGATTCAAATAACCAAGGTCTTTCAAAAAACTTCTATCGGATTTATTAGGAGAGACTTTAATGAAAATAAACAGGAACAATGTCGAGACAGCGAGCGCGGGAGTGGTCAGGTTACATCTTGCAAAGAGATTAAGGTTGGAATGAAAGTTAAAACAAAAGGCAGTTTTTGATTCGATTAAATTCAACCGTTGCGACAGCAGATTTTTAACTTTCAATATATTTCGCAATAATCTTTTCGCGTGATTAAATCGTTCAAAGATTCCGAAACAGAGAAAATCTACAAACTCAAAAGTCCAGCCAAAATTGCCAGCTAAAGTTTTGAAATCAATTTGTCATATTCGGCGTGTGAACCAATCCAAAACCAAATCATAGTTTCATCTTGTTTGACACCGACAGCTCGCCAGCCAATGCCGATGCGCACGGAGAAAATCGGTTTTGTTGAATGAATTTGTTTAAATTGAAGGCTTGGGTGAAAATGATTTTCTTGCCATAAACGATAGGCTTCACGCGCTCGACGCTGGATTTGGGCGGGTAGATTTTCAAACGCCTTCCAGAATTTTTCGTTAGCGTGTGATTTCACAAAACTTCTTCGAGCGGTTTGGTTTTGCCGTTTTGAAAATCGGCGACGGCTTCATCAGCCAGACGCGAGAGTTCGTCTTGCGAAACGGCGAAACTATCGTCCCATTTTGCTTCGGCGTTGATGTCTTCAAGCAATCTTTCGGCAATCATATTCTGCATCGCTAAAGGCAATCTCGACGCTTCCGTAAATGCTTTTTCCAAAAGTTTTGTCATAGCTCGATTTTATACAAAAAATAGTTTCAGCTCAACAATTTTTATGTCGTTATCGCATTAGCCAACGCGCTCTTTTTGATAACGGCTTCCGAAAATCGCTCCATTTCCTCAATTTGCGGGCTGCATTGAAGGAGCAGCAGATTAACTCCCGCTCGCTGAAATTCGCCGACTTTATCGGCGACTTGCGCGGGCGTTCCCGTTAGACCTGAGCGCAAGCCGCGATTGGAAACCGAATAATCTTCGAGTGATACTTGCTGTTCTAATTTTGTGTTGGCGAGCCATTCTTGATAATTGCCATAACCTGCCGCCGATTGTTTTACGTCGGTGATTCTTTCGATTTCTTTTTTAACGTCGGCCTCGTTTTCGCGCACAATCGTGTAACCGGCAACGCCATAAATCATCGATGGCAAATTTAATCGCTCGCGTCTGGCTTCCATATCGTCAATTCTCACCTTCACTTTTTCGGGCGCGTCGCCGTGCATTACATAAGCGTCGCACAAACGCGCAATCGTTTCTTTGGCTTTTTCCGATTCGCCGCCCGCGTAAATTACGGGTTTTTTTATCGGCTTCGGTTGCATCACCGTGTCTTCGATTTTGTAATAATCACCCGCGTAAGAAAAATGATCATCCATCCATATTTTGTCCACGATTTCGAGCCATTCCGCCGTGCGTGCGTAGCGGTCATCGTGTTCGTCAAACTGCACGCCGTATTTTTTCGCCTCGCCTGCCCACCAGGACGACACAACATTTAAAGACAAACGATTGCCGCCGCCGATGCGGTCAATGTTCGCGGCTTGTTTTGCCAGCAGCGCGGGATTGTGAAAAGTCGGGCGCACGGCGACCATTAGTTCGAGCGTGTTCGTCACGGCAGTCAAAGCCGCCGCCGTTGACCACGCATCAAGCGATGGCGCGTCAACGCCTTTGATATCGTTGAGATTCAGTTCGGCGACGAGCGATAAATCGAAACCGATTTCTTCGGAACGCTGCGCGAGTCGTTTGACATAATTCCAACTCGCTTCCATTTTTTCGTCTTCGACGTTTCTCAGCCAACCGCCGAAGACCGGCATCCAGTATCCGTAGCGCATAATTCAATCTCCTTTTCTAAAAAATCCACAAGTTTTTCGTGCGGGTCAAACCCGATTAAATTCATCGCGTCGGCGACAAAATTCGACAGCGCGTTGATGTCGTAAAAAAGCGCATCTCCGTTTCTCTCGTCAATCAGATACTCGACACCGCCGACATCAATTTTTGCCACCGCGACAATACGTTCGACAGTTTCGATAATTTCCTGCGGCGGCTCGAACGATTCAATTCGCAAACCGCTTTTCGGCGCATCGGTCAGACACATTTCGCCGATAGCGGAAACACCACTTTTTTCCTGAGCGTCTTCGATTTGACAAATTTCCGCCGGACACAAATTGAAACTTTCTTCATTTGGATAAATTTTTATCGCGTATAAAAATTTGCCGCCGAGCGTTTCGACGCGGTTAATGTGTTCGCCTTTCTTTGGCGCAAACTCCTGGACGAGAGCTGTCGAATCAATTCCTAAATCGAGCAGATTTTCTCCAGCGGCGTTTTCCAAATCTTTTAATGAATCGAATTTTATGATTCCCGCGCCGCGCCCGCCGATATTGGGTTTGAAGACAATCGGGAACTCTAAATCTTTCGCGGCTTGGACTGCGGAAGCGGCGGAATTTATAACTCTGGTTTTTGGAGATTTCACGCCGAGCGATTCAAAATGCGCGGCTTGCAGAGCTTTGGAAATCTCGATTTGAAAAGCGTCGTAACCGTTGACGACGCGCACGCCCTGTTTTTCCAGACTCGCCAGAAGCCCGCGCGTGTAGAAAATCGCGCCGCCGTGTCCGCGCAGATAAGCCGACGCGCTCATTCGATTGAAAAAGAGCGAATAATTTTTCGCCGCGCTCGGATTGTAAAAATGATTTGCCGCGTCAATTTTCTCGTATTCGATTCCGCGCCGGTCGAGCGCGGCAAAAAGCGGGCGGAACCAATCCGAATGCTCGTAATAAATCGCGATTTTGTGGTCGTTCATATTTAAAAACAAAAGACCGCCGATAAATGAAGCGGTCTTTTAAGAAATACTTTTTGGCTAAAATTTTATTCCTTTGTGTCTAACCGCCCGCCGATTATATTTCGACAATACGGGCAACACCAAACATAATTTTCGCGAAAGAATGTTTCATGACAAATCTATGTTATTCACCGAGAGGATTTTGTGTCAAGCCGAATGCAAAATTTACCGAACGCTCGGACATTTTTAGCGGGTGAAAATAAAACTTCGCGCTCGTTTTTGTTATAATCAGCCTTTTTATGAAAACCACAAAAACATCTTACCCGCGCAGCAAAATCAAAATTCTGCTGCTCGAAAACATTTCCGATTCGGCTGTCGAAGAATTAAACGCGAGCGGATATGCGGAAATAAAAAGACTGTCGGGCGCGTTGAGTGAAGCGGATTTAATCAAAGAAATCAAAGGCATTCACATTTTGGGCATCAGGTCGAAAACGCGCGTTACAGAAAATGTGTTGCAAAAAGCTGACAAACTTCTTGCCGTCGGCGCGTTTTGTATCGGCATCAATCAAGTTGATTTGCAAGTCGCAACCAAAAAAGGCATCGCCGTTTTTAACGCGCCGTATTCAAACACGCGCTCGGTTGCCGAACTCATCATCGGTTTGTGCGTGATGCTGATTCGCAAAATCACGGACAAAAACATCGCGGCGCACCAAGGCGTCTGGCTCAAAGAAGCCAAAGGAAGTTTTGAATTGCGCGGTAAAACTCTGGGAATTATCGGTTACGGAAATATCGGTTCGCAAGTTTCGGTGATGGCGGAAGCACTCGGAATGAACGTCGTTTATTACGACGTTTTGACAAAACTTCCGCACGGCAACGCAAAACAAATACGTGATTTGAAGGAATTGTTGAAACAATCAAATATCGTTACACTGCACGTTCCGTCGGACGCGACGACGCGCAATATGATAAACGAGAAAACTCTCGGCGCAATGCAGAAAGGAAGTATTTTTCTTAATTACTCACGCGGCGATGTCGTTGATTTGGACGCTTTAAGAAAGCATATCGAAAACGGTACGATTAGCGGGGCGGCGATTGATGTTTTCCCCGAAGAACCGGAGAAAAACGGCGACGAATTTTCTTCTGATTTGCAGAATTTGCGAAACGTGATTCTAACGCCGCACATCGGCGGCTCGACCGAAGAAGCGCAGGCGAATATTGGTTTGGACGTAACCGCAAAGCTGATAAATTACACGGAACTCGGCACGTCGAATGGCTCGCACACCGTTCCTGAATTAAACTTGCCGCCGCAAGCCGGAACGCATCGCATCCTGCACATTCACGAAAATATTCCCGGCGTTTTGGGCGAGATAAACTCGAAATTATTTGAAAAAGGAATTAACATTTTAGGTCAATATCTAAAGACGAATGACGAAATCGGTTATGTGATTCTGGATATTGATACGGAATTATCAAAGGAAGCCTTTGAAATTTTAAAGAAAGTTCGCGGAACGATAAAGACGCGAATGGTTTATTAAAACAGTGAAAATCTAAAAGTGAAAAGTTATTGGTTATCACTTTTCACTTTTAGATTTTCACTAAAATCATCCGCCTCTAAAATTTAGAAGTATGAAAATTCTCATTTTGTTATCAACTATTTTTCTTTTCGCTGCCATTGCCGAAGCACAATGGCAAAAGCAAAATATCAAAACAAAGGCGAGCCTGCGCGGTCTTTCCGTTGTCAATGAAAAAATCGTTTGGGCAAGCGGAACGGGCGGAACATATTTAAGAACTATTGACGGCGGAAAGAGTTGGAAAGTCGGCAAAGTTCCCGATGCCGACAAGCTTGATTTTCGCGATGTCGAAGCCTTTGATGCGAACACGGCTTATCTTTTAAGTATCGGCAACGGTGAAAGTTCGCGTATTTATAAAACAATTGACGGCGGCACGACTTGGAAATTGCAATTCAAAAACACGAACGAAAAGGCGTTTTTCGATGCGTTGGCTTTTTGGGATGAAGATAATGGAATTGTAATGTCAGATCCGGTTGGCGGTAAATATCTTTTGATTTCGACAAACGACGGAGGGGCAAATTGGAAAGTTTTAGACAACAGTAAAATGCCGAATGCAAAAGAAGGTGAAGCCGCATTCGCCGCGAGCGGAACTTGTTTAATTACAGGCGGCAAAAACGATGTTTTTCTCGTTTCGGGCGGAAACAATGCGCGGGTTTTTCGCTCGACAAATCGCGGACTCGATTGGTTTGTTTCAGATACGCCAATAGTAAAAGGCACGGCGGGAAGCGGCATCTTTTCGGTAGACATGCAAAATAAAACGCGCGGCGTAATCGTCGGCGGAAATTACGAAAAGCCGAATGAAATTACCAATAATCTAGCTTTTACAAACGACGGCGGAAAAACTTGGAATTTATCGAAAGGCTTAAATGGCTATCGTTCGGGCGCAGCCTTTATTGATAAAAAAACTTTAATCGCCGTCGGTTCGAGCGGTTCTGATATTTCAAAAGACGGCGGAAAAACTTGGAAAAATATCGACAAGGAAAACTACAACTCCGTTTCTGCTAAAGGGAAAAACGCGATTTGGGCAGTTGGCGCAAACGGCTTAGTCGCCAAACTTTTGCTGAATAAACAATAAAAGCATAATTAGCAAATTCTTAAAAAACATTTCAAATACAAATCTCGTATTAACAATTGAAAAAATATTATAAAATTGAGGATTCAAAATTTATGTCAAAATTTTCTCCGATTCTGTTTATTATCGCCGGCGTTGTGTTTTATGTCACTGCTTTTACAACATCAACCTCAAAAGCGGTGTATATCGTTCTCGGAACAGTGTTTCTCATTTTAGGAGCTGCCGCCTACCGCCGTATGTCAAAAACGAAATAGCGCCGAAATGCAATATACATTTTATGATTTCGTCGGTAGTATCGGCACGTTCGTTATCATCGGCACTTACCTTTTGCTGCAATTCGGCAAAATTAAAAGCGAAACGCTCGCTTATTCTCTACTCAACGCCACGGGAGCGGGTTTGATTTTAATTTCGTTTGTTTACAGTTTTAACTTCTCTGCTTTCATCGTAGAATTTTTCTGGCTGTTGATTAGTCTATTCGGAATCGCAAAATACATATTAAAAGCTCGAAAAGTTAAAAAGTGAAAGAGTGAAAAAGTGAGAAAAAACGAACGTGCAAAAGGTAAATGCGAAAAGGTAAAATAGAGATGTTATTTTGTTGCGAAAAAACTTTTTAACTTTTTCACCTTTTAACTTTTTTACTTTGAAAAAATGACTGCCAAAACAAACTTGAAAAAATCAAGCGAACCGCTTTCCTGTACACGAGAAACTTCACTTTCAAAAACACAGCTTTTGGAAATGTATCGCTTCGTGAAATTGACCAGAATGTTTGACGAAAAAACCGTTGTGCTCAAGCGGCAATCGAAATTGACGGGCGGCGTTTTCACATCTCTAGGT
>JALZOH010000499.1 GCA_030857305.1 Acidobacteriota bacterium | reverse complement strand
TTTCCGTATAACATCTACGGCGCGCAACAGGATAATTCGACAGTAAAAATTCCTTCGCGGACGGCTGATTTTGCGATTAACCAAACGCACTGGTATGACGTTGGCGGCGGCGAATCGGGCTGGATCGCGCCGCACCCGGAAAACTCCGACATCATTTTTGCCGGAAGTTACGGCGGATATCTGACGCGCTACGACCATCGCTCAAAGCAGACGCGCACCGTCAATGTTTATCCGGACAATCCGATGGGCGCGGGCGCGGAAGCGATGAAATATCGTTTTCAATGGAATTACCCGATTCTGTTTTCGCCGCATAAAACGGGTGGCAAATACGCGCTTTACACGGCGGGAAATATCCTGTTTCGCTCGATGGATGAAGGACAAAGCTGGCAGGCGATCAGCCCTGATTTGACGCGCAACGATAAATCGAAACAAGTCTCGACCGGTGGCGAAATTACCAAAGACAATACGAGCGTTGAATATTACAACACGATTTTTACAGTTTCCGAATCGCCCTCCACGGCAGGTGTGATTTGGGCTGGCAGCGACGACGGACTTGTTCACGTAACGCGTGACAATGGCGCGAATTGGACAAACGTTACGCCGAAAGCCCTTCCGGAATGGATTCAAATCAATGCTATTGATGCTTCGCCACACGATGCCGGAACTGCTTACGTCGCCGCGACAGCATACAAATCCGACGATTACCGCCCATATCTTTATAAAACAACCGATTACGGTAAATCGTGGAAGAAAATCGTTAATGGAATTGCCAATGACGCATTTACCAGAGTTGTGCGCGAAGACCCAAACCGCCGAGGTTTTCTCTATGCCGGAACGGAAACCGGAATGTATTTTTCGAGAGACGACGGCGAAACGTGGCAAAGTCTGCAACTGAATATGCCGATTGTCCCGATTACCGATTTAGCCGTCCACAAACGCGAAGGCGACTTGGTTGTCGCCACGCAAGGGCGCTCTTTTTATATTTTAGACAACCTGCCGCTTCTTTATCAAATGACGGAAGCGCAGCGCGCCGAGGCTTTTCTCTTCAAACCCGAAGACGCTTACCGAACGGTTGGCGGCGGCGGTTTTCCGCTTCCGAAAGGTGCGCCCCTGGGCAGTAATCCGCCGAACGGCGCGGTAGTCAATTATTATTTGAAAGCGAAACCGGCGAAGGAAATCACGCTTGAGTTTCTTGATTCCGGCGGCAAAGTTCTGCGCAAATTTACGGGCAAAGCGCAAACCGATAACGCGCCAACTGAGCAGCCGCAACAACGCGGAGGTAGCAGCGAACCGAATTTACCGATTGAAATCGGCTTGAATCAGTTTGTCTGGAATTATCGTCTGCCAAACGCGACGAACATTCCCGGCTTGATTATGTGGGGCGGAAGCCTTGCGGGTCCGCGCGTTGCGCCGGGCATCTACGCGACGCGTTTTTCGATTGACGGCAAACCCGTCGCAACCGAGAACTTTGCGATTAAATCCGACCCGAGACTTGAAACGACGCCGGAAGATTTCCAAAAACAATTTGATTTTATGCAGAAAATTAACTCTAAATTGTCGCAGACGCACGACGCGATTTTGGAAATTAGAGACGTTCGCAAACAGTTTGAAGACTTAAACGCACGGATGAAATCGCCCGACCAAAAAGATTTGAAAGATAAGGCGGGAGAGATTATGAAAAAGCTCACGGCGGTTGAGGAAGAATTAATTCAGACAAAAATCAAAAGCGGGCAGGACGCCCTGAATTATCCGATCAAACTCAATAACAAACTCGCTGCCTTATCATCAGTGGTGGATGGTGGAGATTTTGCTCCGACCAATCAAGCTAATGATGTTTATAACGATTTGACGGGAAGAATTGACGCGCAGCTCGCGGTGCTTGCAAACATTAAAACGACCGACATTGCCGCTTTTAATCGAATGTTCGCCGAGAAAAATCTTCCGGTGATTTCGACGAAAAACAAATAACAAATGATGCTTGAAGCCGAAAAACAATTTGGGCATTACAAAATTCGTTCACAACTCGGCGTGGGCGGGATGGGCGAAGTTTATTTGGCGCAGGATACAAAACTCGAGCGTGACGTAGCGTTAAAAATTTTGCCACAAGAAGTTTCTGGCGATGGCGGGCGGATGCGCCGCTTCGTCCAAGAAGCGAAAGCCGCCGCCGCTTTGAATCATCCGAACATCGCGCACATTTACGAAATCGGCGAAACGGAAGGCACGCATTTTATAGCGATGGAATTAGTTGATGGCGAGATTCTGCGTGAGAAAATTTACCGCGACAAGGTAGAACTTAAGCGTTTTCTCAAATGGCTCACGCAAGTTGCCGACGGATTAACCAAAGCGCACGCCGCAGGCATCGTGCATCGT
>JALZOH010000498.1 GCA_030857305.1 Acidobacteriota bacterium | reverse complement strand
TGCCGATTGACCGCGTGATGAATAAACATCAGAGCAGCAATGAGGTGGTTGATGCAATTGTGTATTATCCGCACGAAGCGACGCCTGAAATTGTCGAGGCTCATCTTCGCGCCGATAAAAATCTGACACCGGAAACGGCAAAGGCTTTGTCGGAACTTTTTCGCGTAGCTTACACACAATTCAGCAAGCCGAATAACAAATAGAAATCTAATTTTTAGGCAGAATTTATGAAAACAATGTCGCACATTGATTTCGCGCGAAGCGAAGTCCCAAGTGAAAAAGGCTTTGCCGTTGAGACAACTTTTGTTTTGTTCTTCTTGGCGGTTGAATTCGGAAGAACCTTGACAAAGCTCAGTTTTGATAATTTTTTAATGGCGGTAACCTTGCTGATGGTTATTGTTTTGCCTTATTTTCTTTCAACAGATGAAAAGCCTCGTTTTGCAAATTGGATTCTTGGAAGAACTTTCATTGCCGGATTTGCAATTCTGCTCGGTGCTTTGTTTAATCAGACTCTGGGCGTTGTCCTACCTGAAACATTCAGGCTTCTTCCATTAACTTTGTTAATTGTTACGGCGATGCTCGGTTGTTATATACAATTTTACGGTTTTCTGAAACTTCGTTTGGCACAATAGGCAAAAGGCGGAAAACGAAGTTACCAAAAAAAGTTGGCGTTTCTTTCTCAAAGAAACGCCAACTTTTTTATTTTGCAAAGAAAGATTTTTACTTGCAGCCGGAAAAATCTTTGTAAAATCTTATACGGCGATTGGCGACAAAGCCGCGTGAATCTGCATTACTTCTTGAAAAAGTTCTAAATATTGTTTTGGCGTTAGGGCTTGCGCACCGTCGCATAACGCCTCTTCGGGCTGCGAATGAACTTCAATAATTAAACCGTCAGCGCCGACGGCGACACCGGCGCGCGCCATCGGGTTGACCATATAATTTCTACCTGTTCCGTGCGAAGGATCAACAATAATCGGCAAATGCGAAATGCGGTGAACTGCCGGAACAATCGATAAATCCAGAGTGTTTCGGGCGTGGTCGGCAAAGGTGCGGATGCCGCGTTCGCACAAAATGACATCGTAATTTCCCTCCGCCATAATATATTCGGCGGCAAGAAGAAATTCATCGAGCGTGGCAGAGAGTCCGCGTTTGAGCAGAACGGGTTTCCGCGTTTGCCCGACATACTTCAAAAGAGAAAAATTCTGCATATTGCGCGCGCCGATTTGAATACAATCACCGTATTTTTCAACTAAGTCAATGCCGTAATTGTCCATTGCTTCCGTAACGATGTTTAAATCGTATTGGTCGCGCACATCAGCTAAAATCTTTAAGCCGTCTTCACCCATGCCTTGAAAAGCGTAGGGCGAAGTTCGCGGTTTGAAGGCTCCCCCGCGAAAGAATTTGGCGCCGCTTTTCGAGACGGCTTCGGCAACGCTGAAGACTTGTTTGGCATTTTCAATCGCGCACGGACCGGCAATAACCGCCAATTCATCTCCACCGACGGTTGAATTACCGACCTTAACGATTGATTTTTCGGGACGCAAATCCTTTGAAATCAATTTATAAGGTTTTGTGACGCGAATAGCTTCGGCGACGCCCGAAAGATTTTCAAAATGCGTCGGATCAACCGCACCGTTATTGCCCGTAATTCCAATCGCCGTACGGTTTTCGCCTGGCAGAGCGTGTGGCTTAAAGCCGAGATGTTCAATCACTTCAAGGACGCGCTCGACATCTTTTTGCGACGCATCCGCTTTCATTACAATAAGCATAAATAAAAAAGTTAGTTTCTAAAATAATTAAGGAAAGGGCAAATATTTTGCCAAGCCAAAATCCAAAATCTAAAATCCAAAATCGAATCACATTCTTTCGGGTACTTCAATGCCGAGAGTGTTAAGCGAAGCAGTCAAACTGCGGCGCGCAATTTCAGCAACGACAATTAAAACGGCACGCTTAAATTCGTTTTCTTCCACAATAATTTTATGGTTATGGTAGAAAAGGTTAAAAGCCTTTGCGAGATTAAAAGTATATTTCGCTAGAATTGCCGGTTCGGTTGCAGAAATAGCTTGTGCGATTGTATCTTCAAATCTTAAAGCTAAAGTGGCGAGCGACCAGACTTCATTTTCATGTTGCAAAATCCCCGACGTTTCAGATTGCTTTTCCGACACAATTTCAAACGCTTTATCCACAGCGTTTGCATCGAGTTTGCGAAAAATTGAGTTTATTCTAACCGTCGCGTTCTGGCAGTAAGTTCCGGTTTCGCCTTCAAATGCGAGTGCTTCTTTGAAATCAAAAATAATGACGGTGGTGCGCGTAAATTTCAGCAAAAAGTAGCGTAAAGCTCCGATGGCAATTTGACGCGCAATTTTTCTTTGTGTTTCTTC
>JALZOH010000497.1 GCA_030857305.1 Acidobacteriota bacterium | reverse complement strand
AAATACCAGAAATACTCGCCCATTTCGACCTCTGACGCTTCAAATGGCGTCGTTCTATTAAAGTTTTTATAAATAGAATCGATAAAGCTGGCGCCAAAGACCGCAACTTTTTTGGGAACTTTCAGGTGCGGAGCCGAAACGCCCGTGAGATTTTCAAGCCGCCGAAAAAACTCTGAAAACTTCCAGTTCACCGCGCCGAGAAGATATCTCTCCGCGTGTCTGCCTCTATCGAGAGCGTTGACAAAAGCATTCGCGACGTCGCGCGCATCAACAAAATTCAATCCGCCGGTCGGGGTTATCGGCAGTTTTTTCGCCATAAAATCAAGCACGACTTTCGTCGAACTGAGGCGCTCGTCGCCCGCGCCCAGAAGCAGCGACGGATTCAAAATCACAAGTCTTTCGCCCTGATCATTGAAAACTCTCAGAGCCGTTTTTTCCTGATAATACTTCGAGGCATAATAAGCCCATTTAGTCAGAATCTGAACCGGCTGCGGATGTGTTTCGTCAACAATCTCATCAATTTCAGAAATCGCGCTCGTGCCGGAAGATGACGCGAGAATAAAATTTTTCACGCCGTTTTCTTTTGCCGCTTCGCATAAAAGCCGCGTGCCTTCGACGTGAATTTTGTTCATCTGCGCCGCGCCCTCATAGGCAAACGAAACTTTGCCCGCCAGGTGATAAATCGCTTCCGTATTTTTCGTTGCCGCCGCAACGTCTTCCCGATTAGTAACCGAACCCGCAAACGGCTCAACGCCCGCATCACTCATCCAATCCGGCACCGACGAAGCCATCACGCGCAAATTCTTTTGTCCTACATCGAGAAATTGGCGGACAATATGGGTTCCGAGAAAACCCGTCCCGCCCGTGATTAAAATTTTCTTTTCGGTTTTTGCTAATGTTTTTGTTTTTTTTGTTGCCATTCTACGATGCAAAAACTTCTTGTAATTTTTCTAAAACTTCTAATCGTGTTTCGTTGTCAATTTCGCCTAGTTTTTTGATAAGTCGAACTTTATCAACTGTCCGAATTTGGTCAAGCACGATAAAACCGTTTTTGCCTTCAAATTGGCAGGCGATTCGAGTTGGAAATCCTCGAGCTTTTGTCGTCATCGGCGCGATGATTGCAGTTTTAACATTACGGTTCATTTCGTCGGGCGAGATTATTAAACACGGTCGCCGCTTTTGAATTTCAACGCCGATTGTCGGATCAAGATTGACAAGGTAAATCTCAAAACGCTTTACCATTCCCATTCATCCTTATCAAACTTGTTTTGCACATCACTGCCGATTATTTCGTTATCATTTTCATTTGCCTGTCGAAAGGTTTCATCCCAATTTTGACGCGGCTTTCTGGTAGGCGTAATAATAATGCTTTCACCGCGCACTTCGAGTTCGACTTCACCGCTTAACTTACTTTGTTCAAGCAGTATTTTCGGGATTCTAATGCCCTGCGAATTCCCGATTGTAACAATTTGAGTTTTCATAATTACAATGTAATTACGTCAATAACGTTTGTCAACAAAATTATTCATCAATTACCAACTCTTGCTTGCGCGTTTTTCTTCGCTCTGCCCGCCACTTTTTTCTAACCGCCTCAACATTGAATTTACCGTTTTTACCATCATCGCGCATATTTACGATTTCGTGCTGAACCCGCGCCGCAATAAGGCGATAGGCTTCGGTATTCGGAACCCCTCTGGTCATCTCGAAAAGTTCGTCGTATTCCAAAAAGCGACCGACTTTCGCGCCGATATTCGCGCCGAGACTTTCGGCTTTTGGAACGGTTGCGCCTTTTGGAAACGCTTCAAAAGTTCCCCAGATGTAAATTGGCAGAATTCCGATTTTATCATTGAGCGCGAGATAGCCGATAATCGGTTTGAATTCGGACATTTCGCCGGTTGTCGAGCGCGTGCCTTCGGGAAAAATCAAGGTATTGTAACCGTCCTTTAAAATTTGCGTGACGTGTCTTAAGCTCTGGCGCAAACTTCCCGTCCGCTCGATTGGAATGAGAGTCGTGAAATTGTTCATATAAGCGCGCTTGTATTTGGTGTCAAACCAGTAATCAGCTGCCGCCACCGCTACGGTTTGCTCCGCCATTTCGCCGAGCGCCTTTTTGACAAGTCCTGTATCGAGGTGCGATGCGTGATTCGGCGCGACAATAAAATTGGTGTGCTGCGGCACATTTGACGCGCCTTCAATCGTCGTGTTAAGAATACCGTCGTAAAGTCTTTCCTGGGCGAAATCAATCACTTGATTACCGATACGGCGGATAATCGAAGGCACGAAAATCTCGTCGTCCTTCTTTTCTTCAATTTTCGGCTCTTCGATTTTTTTCGATTTATTGACGCGCTGAACGGTGTTGAGGAGTTCGCGCACGGTTTGAA
>JALZOH010000091.1 GCA_030857305.1 Acidobacteriota bacterium | reverse complement strand
TTTTATCTAAAAACGTAATTAAGAACTTGAAATAAAAATAATCAAAATTCAGACCAAAAAAGTCAGGCAACAATAACGCAAAGAAATATAAACTTTTCAGAAAACAATCTGAAATTATTTATCTATTTATCGTAGTGAAATGAGGCATAAATTTTTTGCTTGGCTTTCGTCTTTAAACTATTTGATTAGATAAAACTAAAATTTACACGTCAAAGTGTTTATCTGTCAAGACAATAAGTGGTGAAACCACGATAAATGTGCAGTTTATCCTTAAAAAGTAAAAGACATGAAAAGAAATAACTTTTTACCAAATAAGATTCAAGATTGATGAATAAAAGTTCGCAACCGGCAACTATTTTGAGGCGCAAATAAAGAATCTCGACAAAATGAATATTTTTACAAAAAGCTTTTCTCGTAAATTTAGCGAATATATTTATTAAAGCGGACTCGTTAGTATTAGACAGTTGAGGCTTTGCATCGTAAAATTAAAGTTTTGTAATTGGAGACGTAAATGAACAAAGCAGGGAAAATAATTTCATTTAATCCGCCGCATGCGATTCCGGGCGGCGAAATTTTAATTAATTGCGAAAATTTTAAGATTGACAGCGCTGACAATTACGGATGTTTCTTTAACGGTCGGTCGGCAAAATTAATAGGGGCTTCTTCAAACCGTATTCTCGCGCTTGTTCCAGACGATCTTGATACTACTGATGTTGAAGTTCATCTGGAAAACGCAGGTGAAAAAAGTCACTCAAAAAGCATCGTCGTCGGACGAAAAATAGCCGGTGATTTGCATATGGTTGCTAATCCGGCGGTCGATCCAAACGATGATTCAATAATTTTAACTCGTTCCGGTTCACGCGGGCAACAACTTCCCGTTACTTTGCTTCGGCTTAGCACGGATGAAACTTTGGAAGAAATGACCGCCGAAGTAATGAACCCGACAGGTTTAGCTTATAATCCAAAAGGACAGCTTTACGTGACGGCGCGGGCTGACGGGGAAGTCTGCCGGATCGACGGAGATAATGAGGTTTTGCCGTATGCCTCTGAATTAGGCATCGCTACGGGTTTGGCTTTTGATGAGAACGGCGTAATGTTTGTCGGTGACCGAAGCGGGACCATCTATAAAGTTTTTGATTTTGGAAACTCCGAATCCTTTGCTGTCATTGAACCTTCAGTTTCGGCGTATCATTTAGCGTTTGGGCAGGACGGGCAACTTTACGTAACCGCTCCGGGTTTGTCCAGTTTTGATGCCGTCTATAAAATCGGGAAAGACGGTTTTGACGAAATTCATTACCGGGGTTTGGGAAGACCGCAGGGTTTGGCTTTTGACAAAGAAGGCAATCTTTATGTGGCAGCCTGCATTGAAGCCAGGCACGGCATCGTCAAAATTTCACCCGGCGGTGAAAAGGCGGAAATATTCGTTGCCGGAATGAATGTGGTCGGGCTTTGTTTTACCAGAAGGGGAGAAATGATTGTCGCTACCAACGATTCGGTGTTTACTTTGCCGCTTGGAATTTACGGAACTCTTATCAGTTAGAAATAAAATATTTAAATTAAAAAAAGGCTTAGAATTTTGTCTAAGCCTTTTTTTATTTTCGTTTAATTATTGAGGAGTTGGTTTTGTTTCCGGTTCGGTTCCGCGTTTTTTTAGTTGGGGCGGCGCATCGTTTTTGTCGGAACTCGACTCACCGGGCGTTGTTGAATCGGCTTCCGGTTGACGACGTTTAAGAGTCGGTTTTCCGGGTTCACCCTCATCAATATCACCATTGATCAAAGCTTTTGAATTTGTCAGGCGCATCAGATGTGCCTTTACGCGCTGAAATTCCGAAGTGCTGATGACGTATTCTTCCTGTTCGGGGAAGCGCGCCACAAGCGCCAGACTCGAATCTCGGCGTTCAATAGATTGGGGATGCGATGAGAAAAGTTTTGCTAAAGAACCGGGTTTTTTCTTATTCTTGGAGGCAAGCTTTTCAAACATCGTGGACATTGAAGTCGGGTCGTAACCCGATGCGTAGAGATACTGCACGCCGAGTTTGTCAGCTTCTTCTTCGGCGCCGCGACTGAATTTTAACATCGCCAGCGCACCGCCGATTCCGCCTACATTCTGCAAAACCGAGCTGATAATTCCGCCGCCAAAGATGATGCCGGCGAGCATACCATAATTCAGGGCGCTGCCTTTACCTTGATTTTCCATCGCGTGTCGCGCCGCGACGTGCGCGATTTCGTGCGCCATCACGCCGGCGAGTTCAGATTCGTTATCGGCAGCTAAAATCAAACCTTTATTGACATAAAAGAAACCACCCGGAAGGGCGAAGCCATTAACTTCATCACTGTCAATCACCTTAATTGTAAATGGAATTTTTGAATCCGAATGAAGAACAATATTTTGACCGACGCGGTTGACATATTCGGTCACTACAGGGTCTTCAACAAGTTTTGCCTGCTGTTCAACTTCAATTGAAAGCTGACGTCCGATGGCAATTTCCTTTTCCTGCGAACCGCCGAGCCAGCCAAAAAATTTGTCTGTGCCGCCATTAATTTTCCGCTTGCCGATTAACGCGGGGTCTTCTTTAGGAGAAAGTGTTTTACCTTGAACCGGTTGAACTTGTGAAGTCGCCTGCTCTTTTTTCTTATCTTCTTTCTTTTTATCTTTTTTACTCGATGTTTTTTCCGCTTTAGTTTGTGCAGCAATACTTACCGGATAAAATGAAACAGCGCTTAACCAAATAGCTGAGAGCAATACAAACGCATTAAATTTACGAACCGAACCTTTTTGCATCTAGCCTCCTAAACGAATCCTTAAAAAAATAATTTATAAATTTTAACTTTTTTCAACTTGTAAAAGCAATAACATTCTGATGCCGGGAAATAAAATTAAGTTGTGAAAACTTATCAAATAAATCAAAAAAATATAAGCTTTATTCTACTAAAGAGTTTGTTCAATAGTGGTAATTGCTGAAACTCATTAAACAACGACCTCTTTTGAATTTATCAACTTTTGATATTTTGTCTTATATTTCCAGTATGAAAAGTGTTTCTATTATCGGTGTCGGCAGACTGGGCGGGGCTTTGGCAATCGCACTGGCAAGAAAAAAATACAACATAGAAAATTTGTTTTTCAAAAATAAATCAAAAACTGATATTTCTCAGTTTATAAATTCGCAGCCTGTAAAATTATTTGAAAACGAATATTCTCAGATAGCTTCGGAAACGATATTTATAACCACTCGTGACTCTGAAATCGAAAAGGTCGCCGATCATTTAGCCAAAAAGTTACGCTGTCTACCGTTTATTTTTCACACTAGTGGATCTCTTTCTTCAAAAAACTTAAAAGTATTAAAAGCCATTGGCTGCAAAGTCGGCTCGGTTCATCCGCTCGCCTCGATCAGCGATGCTGTAAGCGGCGCGGAACATTTTGCAGGCGCCTATTTTTGTGTCGAAGGCGACCCGGAAGCGGTTTTAGCGGCGGAAAAACTGGTGCGGGATTTGGGCGGAAAATCTTTTTCAATTGAAACAAAATACAAAGCTTTGTATCATGCTTCGGCGGTCACGGCTTGCGGTCATCTGGTTGCATTAATTGATGTGGCAATCGAGATGCTGACAAAATGCGGGCTGAAGGAAGCTCACGCCCAGGAAATTTTGATGCCACTCGTTAAAAGTACCATCGAAAATCTAAACACTCAAAAACCGTCTGAGGCTTTAACCGGCACATTTGCGCGGGCTGATGTCGAGACATTTGAAAATCATCTTCAAACAATGAAGAAAACCGTTTCAAAGGATGTGCTCGAAGTCTATCTGCAACTCGGATTTCGCTCTTTGCATCTAGCAGGAGAGCAAGGGGCGGACGAAAAAAATATTGCAAAAATGCAAAATAAGATTTTGTTGGCAAAAAAAAATATCAAGTGTTAAAATTAAATTAAATGTGAATCAAGAAATCACCTAAAAGCATTCGATTATGACGGTCAAAGAAAAGGATTTCCAAAAGGAAAAGCAAATTTTCCTTGAACATATTCAAAAGTCAGGTTTGCGGCGCACCGCTCAGAGAGATTTGATTTTAAAGATTTTTTTGCGCACCGAAGAACATCTCTCGAGTGAAGATTTGTATTGGTTTACACAAAAAGAAGACTCGAGTATCGGACACACAACTGTTTACCGCACTTTGAAGCTTCTGACCGAAGCCGGCTTAGCTCGCGAAGTCCGGTTTGGGGACGGAAAAACTTATTACGAACATCACTATAACTTAGAGCATCACGATCATATGATTTGTACGGAATGCGGTGAAGTTATCGAATTTTTTTCGGCGGAACTCGAAGCCTTGCAGGAAATGATGGCGAACAGATTCGGTTTCAAATTAACTCATCATTCTTTGAGAATTTTGGGTGTTTGCGCGGAATGCCAGGCAAAGGAAAACTCTCTGAACAGGGCGGCATCCGGTGCACAGCCTAAAATTCGTGTAAAATCCGTTGTAGGTGTTTAATTATTATATGGCAGAAGTTGAAATAAAGTTTGAGCGGGAAAAAAGAGACGGCGTGGTTGCTG
The DNA here is from genome assembly GCA_030857305.1 of Acidobacteriota bacterium. Classification (GTDB taxonomy): domain Bacteria; phylum Acidobacteriota; class Blastocatellia; order Pyrinomonadales; family Pyrinomonadaceae. The sequence goes on along the minus strand of JALZOH010000091.1, from coordinate 3,260 downwards.
TCGGAACATATTTATTTGATGCGGCGCGGCGTTTGGGTGTTGAGGTCGAAGCCGAATGCGGAAGGATTGGCGAATGTGATTCGTGCGAAATGAGAATTACGCACGGAATTGATTTTCTCAGCGAGTCGACCGGCGCTGAAATTAAACAGCTTTCAGCCAGCCGCCGCAAAAACCGGGAACGCCTTTCATGTCAGGTAAAATTTGAAAAGGCAGGAGAAGTTGTAGTAATGACTAACAAAAAAAAGAAGGAAGAAATGCCGGAAGACGAAGAAAAAGCGGAAGAGTATCGAAAACAATTTGAAGAATTTCCGCTTGAGAAAAAAATAGCATCACTTGTTAAGCTCGAAGCGATAGCCTTGGGTGATACATTTTCGTTTATCCTTAATTCACCGTCTGCAGTGTTTGGTAAGGTGTTGGATGTTTTGGCGGAGTTCGGGTTGAAAATGGACGCCGATGCCAAAAAGTCGACGCGTCCCACCGAGCATGAGGAAAAACCTGAAAATACAAATCCAGACAAAGCTCAAACAAAATCGGCGAAAGATAAAACAACTTCTCAAAAGAGTGAAGCTTCAAATGATTAGTCAATTGATAAAAGGTTTTTTAAAACTTTTTAATAAGCGTGGATAACAAATTACAAAAAAAAAAAACAGGTACGCTCAAAGAAAACTCGCAGTATGCACTGGCATTCGGGTTGATTGGTACAATGCTTTTAATCGCAGGTTTCCCAATGTTTGTAATATTTTTCTTTGGAATATTTGCCTATTTCTTGTGGAAAACTTTTTCGCAGCCTTCGCGCAACGGAACACGAGAAGTTTTTGAATTTTATTTGTCGGCAAACGAAGTTCTGCGCGATGACGAACGCCGCTGGTTCGGGTTTGAAGTGCAGGAAGTAATCATTCGCGGCGAACGTATTTTGCAATTGATGAACGGCGCGCCGCCGCTGGTTTATTTCACTTTGGGCGCGCTGTACAACAAAATCGGCGACCATAAATCGGCGATTAATCATCTGGCTTATGTAACCGAAAACGAGAAGGCGGATGAATCTTCTTACGTTTATCCTTCGCCGGATTTACGCAATTACGTTCGAGTCCTGCGAAAAATAGAACGCGAGCCATCTGAAGCTCCGCAAACTTCAAGCGCCGTTCGCGCCCTTGAACGCGCCCGGCGGAACCGCGGAAAAATTATTTTGGAGAACAGCCGTCTGCAATTAAAAGAACTTGACGGAAAAAAAGAGCAGGCAATAATTGAAAAAGAGCAGGCAATGCTTGAGCAGAAGGCGCAATTAGATAAGCTCGCCGTGATTAACGCGAATAATGTCATGCCAAAAAGTGTGGTTGGCGATTCGGACGAAAATATTTCACAAAATGGCGGTCAGCGAACAGAGCAAATAAACGTTCATTCTTTTGATAATAGAAACTCCCAAAATAAAAGGAAAGCAGAAGAATCAAATGGTGACCCGTTTATAAACCGCAAACCAATTTCGGAAGTTTTGTACGATATTTATGACCGTAAACAATGATGAATGTTTAATTGAATTTACTCTCTTTGTTTAAGTGTTGTTACACATGATTAATCATTTACCGTTAAATTATGCTTTCCGCAGAAATTATCGCTATCGGCTCAGAACTTCTCACTCCAACTAAAACGGACACAAACAGTCTGTGGCTCACTGAAAAACTCAACGAAAACGGCATTGAAGTAAAGCTGAAAACCGTTGTCGGCGATGATGAATTGCGCCTCAAAGAAACTATTAAGGACGCTCTCAATCGTTCTGACGTGGTTATTACAACCGGCGGTCTAGGTCCGACAGAAGACGATATTACGCGGCAGGTATCGGCAGATGCGGTTGGCAGAAAATTGATTTTTCGAGAAAATATTCTGGCTGATATTTCCAAAAAGTTTCGGAAAATGAACCGCGAAATGCCGGAGATAAATAAACGTCAAGCATTTATTATTGAAAATGCAGACATTTTGCCGAATCCAAATGGGTCTGCTCCGGGTATGTTTGTCGAAATTGACAATAAATATTTGATCTTACTGCCCGGACCGCCGAGAGAATTAAAGCCGATGTTTGAAAATTTTGTTTTACCGAAGCTCAAACAAACAGTCGGCGAAATTTATGTCAAACGCAAAGTTTTAAGAGTGACGGGAATGGGCGAATCGGCGGTTGACGAACTGATTGCACCAATTTACACACTTTATAAAAATCCACAGACTTCAACTCTTTTCAATCGTTCAGAAATTGAAATTCAATTGACCGCGCAAGGTAAGAGTGAAAGTGAAGCCAATCAACTACTCGAAGAATTGGCTGATAAAATCGTTGAAAAACTTGGTAGTGCTGTTTTCGCCGTCAATGGAGAATTAATGGAAGAAGTTATCGGGCAGCTTTTAATCGAAAACGGCAAAACACTCGCCGTGGCAGAAAGCTGCACCGGCGGCTTAATAGCGCAAAGGCTGACGGAAATTCCGGGCGCGTCCAAGTTTTTCATCGAAGGCGTTATTGCGTATGCTAACGCGGCAAAAATCCGCTCATTAAATGTTGCCCCTGATTTAATCGAAATATTTGGAGCAGTCAGTGCGGAAGTCGCCGAAGCAATGGCGAAGGGTTTGCTCGAACGCGCCGGTACGGATTTTGCAATTTCGATTACCGGAATTGCCGGTCCAAATGGCGCGACAGAAGATAAACCGGTCGGCTTAGTATTTATCGGTTACGCAAGTAAAGCGGAAGTGAAATCCATAAAATTAAATTTACCGGGCGACCGCCATTTAATTCGTTGGCGGGCGAGCCAAGCCGCATTGGATTTCTTGCGAAGAAAAATGATCAAGAAGGATGCTTAAAGTTACAAGTTACCTCATCCTAACTATCCAAAATTCTTTTATAAACTTCCATATCAACATTCCCGCCGCTGACCACCAGACAAACTTTTTTTCCAATAAATTTATCCGGGCTTTCCATTACGGCACCAAGACTTAGTGCGGCGGTCGGTTCAACTTTCAAATTTGCATAGGTGAACAAAATTTTAACCGCTTCCTTAATTTTTTCCTCGGAAACTTCGATTATTTCGTTTACGCCGTTTTTAATTATTTCCCAGTTGTGTTTGCCCAGCGATAAAGTTCGCGCGCCGTCTGCGATGGTTTGCGGTTCATATTCGTTGTGGATGATTTTCCGAGCTTTCAAAGAACGCGCCGCATCATTTGCGAGGAGCGGTTCGGCGCCAAGAACCGCTGTATTACTTCCGTGACGCCGTAAGCCTGTAATT
>JALZOH010000090.1 GCA_030857305.1 Acidobacteriota bacterium | reverse complement strand
CCAGCGATAAAGTTCGCGCGCCGTCTGCGATAGTTTGCGGTTCATATTCGTTGTGGATGATTTTCCGAGCTTTCAAAGAACGCGCCGCATCATTTGCGAGGAGCGGTTCGGCGCCAAGAACCGCTGTATTACTTCCGTGACGCCGTAAGCCTGTAATTATTCCCGAAACAAGTCCGCCGCCGCCAATCGGTGAAACAATAAAATCGAAATGTTTTTTATTTTTTGCAATTTCATCGCCTAAAGTTGCGTTTCCTTCGATGACCAGCAAATCGTCAAAGGCACTGGCACGATATGCTTCCGCGTTTTCCTCGATTAATTGATTAACCCGCTCGGCACGCCCGATTTTTCTTGTTATGACCAAATCAACCGTCGCATCGAAGGATTTTACGCCTTCAATTTTCACTTTTGCCGAAGTATCCGGCATCACGACCGTACATTTTTTATTCAAAATTTGACACGCAAGAGCCAAAGCTTGTCCGAAATTGCCGGATGAAGCCGTAATAATATGAGAATTCGGAACATTTAACGCAACATTGTAAGCGGCACGAAACTTAAAACTTCCCGTGTGCTGAAATGTTTCGGCGGCAATCGTGAAATCGACACCGAATAACTTGGATAAACTCTTTGATTCAATAAATGTAGTCGGACGAATCGCCTCAATTAAATTTTTCATTTGTTTAGAATCCGTCAGTCAAGTTACACTCGTCAAGAAGAATGGATGAAAAATTTATTTTCAAACTGCCGGACAAATTTAAACAAAACATTTTAGGACTGCACGCGAAAAATGGCGAGCAATGGCTCAATAATCTACCGAACTTAATTGCCGAAATCTCAAACGATTGGTTAATTACCGTTGAAAAGCCTTTTCCTAATTTGTCATATAACTTCGTGGCGCCCTGCGTACGCGCCGACGGAACTGAAGCCGTTTTGAAAATCGGTTTTAACGAAGAAAATTCGATTATTTTTAGCGAAGCAAAGTTTTTGAAACTGCTCGGTGGAAAAGGCGCGGTAAAACTTCTGCAATTCGACGAAAATTACTGCGCCTTGCTTTTGGAACGATTGCTACCGGGCGAAAATTTGAAAAGGATTTGCCAGACCAATGACGAGCAAGCGACCGGAATCGCTATCGAAGTTATGCGTCGGCTGCGGTGCAAACCGCCGGAGATGGTCGAATTTCCGATGCTCGAAAATTGGATGAGCGGTTTACAGACGGCAGCGAAAGTAAATTTTGCGCCGCGCATGGTTGCAAAGGCGCGAAATTATTTTGAAGAATTGTCGAACACTTCAGAGCAAAATTTGCTTCTGCACGGCGATTTACATCACGAAAATATTTTGTCAGCGGGGCGCGAACCGTTTTTGGCGATTGACCCGAAAGGCGTTATCGGCAATATTGGTTATGAAATCAGCGTTTTTCTGAACAACCAAAGGCGTTTGATACAAACACGGCAAAATTTATCGCAGATTTTAGCGCAGCGCGTCGAACAGTTTGCAAAGAGCTTTGAAATCGAGCCGCTGAAACTGCGTAGATGGGCTTTTGCCCAAGCGGTTTTATCGGCTTGGTGGGTGTTTGAAGACACTGGAACATCCGGCGAAAAGTGGACGACTTACGCTGATATTTGGGAAGAAATCGGAGTTTAAAAAATAGTATGAATAAAGCACAATTCGGAATGATTGGACTCGGAACCATGGGCAGAAATTTTCTGCTGAATGTGGCGGAGCAGGGATTTTCCTGTGTGGGCTACGATTTAGATCCGGAAAAAGTTGATTTGCTTAATGCGGAAGGCAAAGATTACGAAGTTTCGGGAGTTTCAAACCTCAAGGATTTTATCGAAAGTCTGGAGTTGCCGAGAAAGATTATGCTGCTTGTTCCGGCGGGAAAGATTGTTGATTCGGTTGTTTTTAGCTTGCAGCCTTTTCTGGCAGCAGGCGACATCGTGATTGATGGCGGAAATTCACATTTTATTGAAACTGAAAAACGCGAAGCCTTTATGAATGAAAATGGTTTCGAGTTTTTAGGAATAGGTGTTTCGGGCGGAGAAGAAGGCGCCCGTCACGGTGCAAGCATTATGCCGGGCGGAAAGCGCGAAGTCTACGACAAAGTTGCGCCGATTCTCGAAGCAGCGTCGGCAAAAGTCAACGGCGAACCGTGCGTGACATATATCGGCGCGGGTTCTGCGGGGCATTTTGTCAAAATGGTTCACAACGGCATCGAATACGGGTTAATGCAGATTTTGGCGGAAACTTACGATTTTATGTTTCGCGTTTTGAAAATGAATTATACGGAAATGAGCCAAACTTTCAAAAAGTGGAACAATTCGGAACTCAATTCTTTTCTCGTGGAAATCACGGCGGAAGTTTTACTCAAATGCGACGACGAAACAAATAAACCGCTGGTTGAAATGATTCTCGATAAAGCCGCGCAGAAGGGAACCGGCAAATGGACTTCGCAAGCCGCGATGGATTTGGGCGTGCCGATTCCGACGATTGATTCCGCGGTTTCAATGCGTCAAATTTCCGCGCAAAAGGAAGTGCGCCTTTTAATTGCCAACAAATACGGTAGTCGACTTCCGCAGGTTGACGCGCGTCTGCCGCAGGATGGACAAACCGTCACGAGCAAACTTGTGACCAGTCCGAAAGCAGCGCGTGCCGAGCGTGAAGTCGAAACCGCCGTTAGCGAACTGCACAAATCAAACACTGAAGAAAACGCCGACAAACATTTGGCGCAGACGGTTGAAAATGTTTCCGACGAAGAAAAAAATGCACAACTGCGCGAACATTTCTCGGGAAATTTCGAACAGTTTGTTGAGCAATTAAAAAATGCCCTTTTAAGTTCGTTTATCGTCACATACGCGCAGGGGATGTCGCTTCTTCAAATTGCTTCGGTCGAGAAAAACTACGGATTGAATTTATCGGAAATCGCTAAAATCTGGCGCGGCGGTTGTATTATACGCTCTCAATTGCTTGAAGAAATGCGGCGCGCTTTTGCCGAAAATCCAAATCTGCCGAATTTAATTTTAGATGATAATTTTGCAGAACTTCTTAATCAAAATCGTGAGGATTGGCGTTTGACGGTCGAGAAATTTACCAACAGTCGTGTGCCGGTTTTGTGTCTGTCATCGGCACTCGCATACTTCGATGCGCTGCGTTCCGAACGCTTGCCGGCAAATTTAATTCAGGCGCAACGCGATTTCTTCGGCGCACACACTTATCAGCGGATTGATAAAGATGGAGTCTTTCACACGCCGGATTGGAAAGAATAAGTTCAAAGTTGAAGGTTCAAAGTTCAAAGTCTCGTCGTTTAGTATCGAGCGTGAGTGATGACTTGAAAATTTGATAAAACCACTTTGAAAGCTTAACTTTGAACCTTCAACTTTGAACCTTCAACTTCCCCGATTTCCCAAGCCGTCTCGGTTTTTAGCAATCTGCTCATTAAAGAAGCATGAACGGCGTTACCGCTTTTTTCCGCCGAGATTTTCCCGAGAATCGGCATTCCGACAAGTGCAAAATCTCCAATTATGTCGAGAATTTTGTGGCGCACAAATTCATCCGGAAAGCGGAGAGGGTTTTCGTTAAGCATACCTTCGGGCGTGAGTACAATCGCGTTTTCCAGAGAGCCGCCGAGCGTGAGATTTGCTTTACGCAGCATTTCTATTTCGTGCGTAAAGCCGAATGTCCGCGCCGAAGCGATTTCGCGTCCGAACGAACCGTTTTCTAAAACAAATTGAAAAGTTTGCCGGTTGATAAAGGGATGCGGAAAATCTATTACGCAATCAATTTCAAATTTATCTGAAGGTTCAACTGACATTTTTCTGTCGCCGTGTTCAAATTCAACTTTTTCTTTTATTTGCAAAAATTTGCGCGGCAATTCCTGTTTAACTATTCCCGCTTTTTCAATCAGTTCAATAAAAATCTCGGACGAGCCGTCCATAATCGGAATTTCTAAATTATCAATTTCGATAAAACAATTATCAATACCGGCTCCGCGCAACGCTGAAAGAACGTGTTCAACGGTCGATAAAACAACGCCTTTTCTTAAAAGCGTCGTCGCGTAACTGCAATGTGAAATATACTCGACCGAAGCAGGAATTTCAAAATTATCTAAATCCGTCCGCACGAATATGTAACCCGTGTTCGGAGGCGCCGGTTTTAAGCGGAGATTGACTTTCACTCCCGTGTGCAAACCAATTCCTCTTGTTTCAACAATTTGTGCTAAAGTTTTTTGATTAATCATCTTAAGAGAAAAAATACTGTCAATAAAAACTTATACAAAGGTTGTGCCTGAAAACTGAAATATACTAAGTCTAGCTAATAAAACAGTTTAACTGCTTGCGTGACGACCGATTTATTCATTGTGTCGCTTTATCGCAACAATGCGCGTCGCCAAATTACAACTTTTAAGTTGCCTTGACTCACAAAGACGTCTAACTTAGCATTTACCAAACAAACAAAAAATAACAGTAAAAAATTTACAAATTAAGAAATGGCTATTAGAACAGCAGGGATTAGAACTTCAAAAACCACAGAAATAAAGATTGAAAACCAATCAACAATAGATTTGCCCAAAGGCGCGGAAGAAAATATTCAGAAAGTAATTGGGTTTCTGCCGCTTGAGCAGCTTCGTGGTTTGGAAAAAATTCGGCTGGTGAATTTTATCAACGACCCGCGCGTTCAAAAATCGAATGTGCGGATGAAGGGCGATTTGCCCGGTTTGTATCATCCGAAAATACAAAATAAAAATGCGTGGCTCGAAATCTCAATCGGCGCGTTGTTGCAGCCGACTGAAAATTTTTCCAAAAGGTGGATGGCAAAAACTTCTTTTAAAAGTAACCTCGCAGGTTTAATTTTTTCACTCGTCGGACAGCATTACTACATGACTTTGCGTCATTCTGTCAAAAAACAAAATCTCGAACCTCAAATCAGACAATACGCGCAGAAGAATTTGAAGGATTGGAGCGAAAAGCAGTCGGTTAACAGTCGGCGCGCAAAACTCTTTAAACCGCTTCGCCCCTATATGGAACGGTGGGCAAAATGGTTGAGTAAAAAAGCGGCAAAGGCGCAAAAGAAATAATTGTGAAATGAAAGAAAATAGTATTATTGAAAACTTATGTTAAAAGAAGCGGTTGCACATTACGATCAGCTTTTGGAGGATTCTGAATTATCCGAATCGTCGAGGCGGATGTTGGATGAAGGATTGGAAGGCGCAAAGTTGATATTTGGCGGAAGACGTTTAACGCCTTACCTGCGTCCGCATTTTGTAATGGAACAGGATTGGACGCGCGTCACACAGATTTGTGAGACGGTTTGGGGCGCGCTTCAAAAAGTGAAAGATGCCGCCGTCGGAAATGACGAGATATTAAACGAGTTAGGAATTACCGAAATCGAGCGCAAATTGGTTGCCATTGACCCAAAATACAAACAAGTTTCGCCGACGGCGCGGCTGGATTCATTTTTAACAGATACGACTTACAGTTTTGTCGAGTTAAATGGTGAAAGCCCGGCGGGCATCGCCTACGCGGATTCGGCAACGGAAATTTTTCAAAGTATGCCGGTAATGAAAAAGTTTGCTGAAAATTATGATGTGCAAGGGTTTCGGGGACGTCCGAAATTGCTCCAGGTTCTTTTGGAAGCATACAAAGAATTTTGCGGCGGGAAAATTGATAAAAAACCGGTTATCGCCATTGTTGATCTTAAAGATTTACCAACCCAGAAAGAGTTTGAATTATTCAAAGATTATTTTGAGAAAAACGGTTACCCGTCGCTCATTTGTTCACCTCAGGAACTTGAATTTGACGGCAAAAATTTAATCTTTGAAGGTAATGCGATTGACGTCGTATATAAACGTCTGCTGGTCAATGAATATTTGCCGATTATGGAAAAAGCGCCAGCATTGCTCGACGCATACAGAGCAGGCGTAATTTGTATGGTCAACAGTTTTCGTTCAAAATTGGTTCACAAAAAAGCGATTTTTGCTGTTTTGACGAACGAAAAATACTCACATCTGTTCAACGAAGCAGAGCTAAAAGCAATTCAGGCACACATTCCGTGGACCCGCATTTTCCGTGAAGAATCTACTATCAATCGAGGCGAAACAATTGATTTGACAAAATGGACACGGCAAAATCAGCAAAAGCTCGTCCTCAAGCCAAATGACGATTACGGCGGACACGGCATTTATATCGGTTGGGCACTACCGGAAACGGAATGGGAAGAAGCAATCAAAGTTGCTTTGGTTGATGGCGATTATCTTGTGCAGGAACGAGTTAAAACTTCAAAAGAAAAATTTCCGATGCTCGATGAGGAAGGTAGATGGCAGATGGTTGAACAACTGGTTGACCTTGACCCGCTTCTCTTTAATGGTATCGTTGGCTCGGCTTTCACCAGGCTTTCTTCTTCGGAACTGGCAAACGTTTCGTCGGGCGGCGGTATGGTTCCAACATTCGTTATTCGTAAAAAAGATTAATTAAGATTTTGAGGAGTTTGTGATGCGACAAAATATAAAAAAACTTTCGGTACTCGGTTTAACATTTATTTTTGCGGCGTTGGGAATTGTTGGGTGGAATTTTTTACCCAAAGCGAGCGGGCAGAACCGGGTTCCGCTTTTTAGTTTATCTGAAACTCCGCAGAAAAAAGCTGATGAAACTTCGATTGCTTCCGTCAGGGAAAGTGAAATCAACTTCAACCTCGCCGGTTTCACTCCGGAAAACTCAAGTCTTTTGTCGTTTCCGCTTTTTGACGGTAAAACCTACGAAGCAGTGCGTGACAAAGCCGAAGGTGTCGAGGTTCGCGGCGCGGGCGATTTTACATGGCGCGGTAAACTGTTTGGCACGGGTGAATTTCGCGGCGACGTTTTGTTGACGGTAAAAAATGGTTTTGTGTCGGGTTTGATTTATGCCCCGAACGCTGTCTATGAAATTGTTCCGCGGAAAAGCAAACAGATTCTAGTCGAAATCAATCAGAGCGAGTTTCCCGAATGCGGCGGTGAAATAAAACCTCGACAAATTGAAACTAACGTCTCGCAAAACGACCGTCACGCCGCCACCGCTCAAATTGATTCCGGCGACAGAATCGACGTTTTAATTGTTTACACGACTGCCGTAAAAAACTTTTTCGGCGGCGACGCGCAGGCACAAGCATTTGCTCAACAAGCGGTTGCCACGACAAATACGGTTTATCGCAACAGTCAAATTCGCCAACGCCTGCGGCTGGCGCACGCGCAGGAAATCGTTTATACCGAATCGGGAACCGGCGGCACGGATTTGAGTAGTGTACGCACAAACGCTGAGGTCAACGCTCTGCGCGAAACTCATAAAGCCGATTTGGTCGGTCTGGTGGTCAATACAATGGACGCTTGCGGTATCGGATATTTAATGAATGTTCTTGGAACAGGTTTTTCGCCCTATGGATATACGGTTACGGCGCGTAATTGCGCGGTTGGAAATTTGTCTCTGGCACACGAATTCGGACACAATATGGGAAGCGCCCACAATCCAGAAAATTCAACCGGCGCAGCTTTTCCTTATTCCCACGGACACTATGTCAACGGCGTCTTTCGCACCGTTATGTCTTACACTGACCCGTGCACATCAGGGTGTCCGCGAGCCCCTTATTTATCAAATCCATCGATTTCATTCAACGGGTATCCGACCGGAATTGCCAACCAGCGCGATAACGTGCGTTCAATCAATAATACGGCGGATACCGTAGCGAGTTTTCGGTATAGCGGCTCAAACCTGACGTTAAATAACTTTAATAACGGTGAGCAAATTCCGCGTAACCTTTCAAGGACAATTACGTGGTCTTCTGAAAATTTGACGGGAAA
>JALZOH010000089.1 GCA_030857305.1 Acidobacteriota bacterium | reverse complement strand
TTTCTCATCACCAAAAACCCTGTATAAAAATGCTGACAAAAGTGAGACATAACACTATTAAATCGTCACGGATATATTTCTTTGATCGTTTTATTAATCGAAGCTCTGGCTTTAACACAACTCTCGGTAGCCTGTTTTGAGCAGGATACGCACCGGTTCACATCGGCGAGAAGCAGAGTTAATCGATCGTTATAGGTGCCGGGAAGATTTTTTATACGGGCTTCTAAATCCGCTATCTCACGCCGCCTGTCTTCCATTAAAAGATTACAGGTGCGCCGACTTTCGACATCGGGAGCTAATCTGTAAGCATCCATATTTCTGCCGAGTTTTTCAAGCGATTGGGCAGTTCGCACAATTTCACTGATTTCATTTAAGAGGGCGGTTTCTTTATTCTTTTCGATTTTCGTAGCGTCAGGAACGACAGGTTTACTTGGTGAGGCGGCTGAACAGGAAATAAAAAAGAGTGCGGATAACATTGTGATCAAAAACTTCATAAGTTTATCTACCCTTTCCTTATTTTTGAAAGATGGCGGATGTCAGATGTTAGAATGCCGAGAGCTTAACTGACATCTGACATCCGCCATCTTTCAACTGTTAATATGAAACGAGCAATCATTATTATGGCAAAAATTCCGTTAGCCGGAACGGTGAAAACGCGGCTTCAGCCTTTTCTTACGCCCGATGAATGCGCCGAACTCACCACGGCGTTTCTGCAAGACGCCGAAAATAAAGTGAAAACCGTTGGCAAAAATAGGATTTTAGCATATACGCCCGCCGACAAAATGAACATTTTAGAAAAAATGCCCACGAGCAAAAACGAACGGCAATTGATGGAAAAAATTCAGCAGCAGTACTTTTAGTTTACTACCAATTATTTTAACTTCTGTTCCGCTTCAAGTTTGAGCCGGACGATGGTTTCAACGTGATGCGTCTGCGGAAAAAGGTCGAGCGCAATAATTGAGTCAATTGCATAACCGTTGTCGCAGAGGACACGCAAATCTCTGGCTAAAGTCGAAGGTTCGCACGAAACATAAGAAATTTGTGCGGGCTTTATTTTGATGATACCTTCAATAATTTCCTGTTCCGCACCGACACGCGGCGGGTCGAGAAGTACAAAATTGATATTTTTTAGCTGACCCGCATTTTCCGTCAAAAAATCGCTGATGTTTTCGCAATGGATTTCTACATTTTCAGCGCCCGCGTTTTCAAGATTTTTTCGCGCAAAATCAGATGCCTGTTCGTTTCCTTCAACACCGATGACCTTTTCAAATTTTTTCGCGAGCGCCAAAGTAAAAAGCCCGACTCCGCAATACAAATCAAGCGCCGTTCCACCGCACCCTTCTTTCAAAGCCGTTTCGACGAGCTCTTCGATTAAAAACGGATTGCCCTGAAAAAATGTTGTCGCGTCGTAGAAGTACTGATTACCGCCACTGGTAAAAGAAATTTCTTCGGTTGGTTCAATAATTTCCGCCGAGTAAATCGAAACATCAGTTTCGCCTTCACCGCTGCTTGCCGCCTCGATTTCAACGATGTTGCTCCAGAAACTTTCCCACTCGACGGTTTCCCGCAATTCAGTAAGCGTCGACTGCATCTCGCCGGTCAGAATCGGACAAGTTTCCACGTCAATCAAGTTATGTGAATTTCTTTGAAAATAACCGATTTTGTGCGCCCGCGTATCTATGTGCCATTGCGCCCGCGAACGATAGCCAAATTCTCTCGAACTTGGAACAACGTCAATATCTTTTTCAATCTTGATTCTTCCGATTCTCGACAGACAGTCGCGCACCATCGCCGCTTTCGCTGCCAATTGTGCTTTATAGTTCATTTGCTGGAAATCGCAGCCGCCGCAACGCCCGAAATAAGGGCACGGAGGCTCGATTCGATCGACGGAAGGCTCAAGAATTTCGATGATTTCGGCAAAAGCCGTTTTGCCTTTTATTTGATGAATTTTAACCGAAAGTTTATCGCCTTGAGCGGAAAGCGGCACAAAAACGGTTAGATTTTCGGTGAAGGCTAAACCAAACCCGTTCGGAACAATTTTTTCGATGGTCACGCCGAGAACGTCACCCACTTTATAGCGTTTACTCAATTAATGTTTTCAACCTCAATCTCAATTCTGGCTTTAGATTCATCAGAAACGAGATGTTTGCAGCAATTGATTTTTTGAATTTTGTCTGACAGAAAACGACATCTTTTCCGATTACAAATAAAACAAGCTGAGGCGCGGAATTTGTAATTGTTCGCGCAAACGCTTCAGCAGCATTAAATCGAAAGTGCGCTGATAAACTTTCCGTTCCATTTTATTTTTGTAGGAAGCAAGCTGTTTTTCAATTTCCACTTTTAACCGTTCAGTTTCGACAAACTTTGAAAGACTTTCGTCAATCAAGCTATCGTATTTTTCCAAATGCGATTCCAAACTTTCCGCTTCAAAAGATTGTGACTTAAGCTCCGACATTTTTTTTACAATTGTTTCCAGAGTCGTCCGTAATTCGCCATTCACCTTCTTAGTCGCTGCCTCGAGTTCGGCAGAAGCTTTTTCGAGATGCGCCGCGAGAGCTTCGGTTGAAACGAGCGTATTTTGTGCATCAGTTTCAATTTTACCGTTTCCGTTCGCACCATTTTTCCCTGTTTGCGCGTCGAGCCATTCGGCGTATTGCGCTTCGATTTCCTCGCGGCAATAAAGCAGGCTCTTGACCGTTCGCTTGCGCGCCGGCTGCTTGTCAACCGAGTCAAAAACCTTTTCGATGGCGCGCAAAACGATGTGAAGCGGCACGTTGCGCTCTTGCCAGGTTTCAATCAAAGCCCAATCGAGCGGACTGAGCAACAAATTGCGCCCGCGCCGACGAATAAAAGTTTCTTCAATTTCGGAAAAGTAATTAAAATAATTCAATTTAGTGGTTAGTGACAATAGTGGTAAACGGTAAGTGGTAGTGGTAAGTATTTGGTTTTACACTTATCGCTTACCATTTACCACTGTTCACTTTTATCACTATTCAAGTCGGATTTTCATACGGCGCAGCGTGCGCAAATCTTCATCGGTTAATTCGAGTTCAATTTCTTCGGCAAAATCTTCGTCCTTGCCAATTTCCTGCAAACCGATTTCCAGCTTGAGCGTTAAATTCGGCTCGTAACCGATTTTGCGCAAAAACTCAATCGCGTCAGCCACCTGTTTACTCTTTTCGACCGCGCCGTTGATTGCGTCGCCGAGTTCACGGACACCTTTTTTTGCATCTTGACCCAGTTCCATTTTACATTTCAAATGCTACGCGAGGCTTGCGGATTAGTCAAAATTTCAAATTCTAAATTTCATATTTCAGATTTCAAAATTTCAAGTTTCAGATTATGTTATCTTAAGTTATTTTTGACTGACAATTTAGATTCTGCAATTTGAATTTCCAATGAAAGAAAGACGCGAAAAATTTGAAACTTCTTCGGGCATCGAATTGCCCAACGATTTTAATCCGACAAATACGAAAGTTGATTTTGAACACGAAGTCGGCGAAGCTGGCGAATTTCCATATACGCGCGGCGTCCGCCGAAATATGTATCGCGGACGATTTTGGACAATGCGGCAGTATGCCGGTTTTGCAACCGCCGAAGAATCAAACGCGCGGTATAAATATCTTCTCGCAAACGGAACGACGGGCTTGAGCGTCGCGTTTGATTTACCAACTCAAATCGGGCTTGATTCGGATGACGAATTAGCGGCGGGCGAAGTCGGCAAAGTCGGCGTCGCGATTGATTCGCTTGAAGATATGCTGCGGTTGTTTGATAAAATCCCGCTCGACACGATTTCAACCTCGATGACGATAAACGCTACCGCTTCAACGCTTTTGTGTCTTTATTTAGCAGTTGCGCGCCAGCAAAATGTTGCGTTCGAACAGGTGAGCGGCACGATTCAAAACGATATTTTGAAAGAATATATTGCGCGCGGAACTTATATTTATCCGCCGAAACCTTCTTTGAGATTAATCACCGACACTTTTGCGTTTTGCGCTACGGAAGTTCCGAACTGGAACACGATTTCGATTTCCGGTTATCATATCCGCGAAGCCGGCTCGACTGCCGCGCAGGAAATTGCATTCACTCTGGCGGACGCGATTTGTTATGTCGAATCAGCCGTTGCCGTTAATTTGAAAGTTGATGATTTTGCGCCCCGTCTGTCGTTTTTCTTTAATTCGCACAACAATCTGCTCGAGGAAATTGCTAAATTCCGCGCCGCCCGTCGTTTGTGGGCAAAAATAATGAAGGAAAGATTTAACGCGAAAAATCCGAAATCAATGATGCTGCGTTTTCATACGCAAACCGCCGGTTCGACTTTGACGGCACAGCAGCCGGAAGTAAATGTTGTGCGCACGACGATTCAAGCGCTCGCCGCCGTGCTTGGCGGAACGCAGAGTCTGCATACCAATTCGATGGACGAAGCGCTTTCGCTGCCAACTGAAAACGCCGCTCGAATCGCTCTGCGAACGCAGCAAGTCATCGCCTTTGAATCCGGCGTTGCCGATACGGTTGACCCGTTTGCCGGAAGCTACGCGATTGAAGAATTGACAACGCAGCTTGAGCGAAAAGCCTCCGAATACATCGAAAAAATTGATGATTTGGGCGGAATGCTGCGCGCCATTGAAACGGGTTATGTGCAGCGCGAAATCCAGGAAGCGGCTTATAATTATCAGAAAGCGCTCGAAGGAAAAATGGAAATCGTCGTCGGCGTCAACCAATTTCAAACCGAAGAAAACGAAACGATTCCAATTTTAAGAGTTGATCCGCAAATCGAACACAATCAAATCGAGCGTGTCCGCGCCGTCCGCGCGAAACGCGATAGCGCGAAAGCCGAAAATTCTTTGGCGAAACTCGAAGAAGCGGCTCGCGGCACGGAAAATCTTTTGCCGCGTATTCTTGAATGTGTCGAAAGAAATGTTACCGTCGGCGAAATCTCGCACCGCCTGCGTAAAGTGTGGGGTGAATACCGCGAAGCCGTGACGGTTTAATCAAATAAATAATTTAAAAATAATAAAGAGGAAGGAACATGGCAGAAAAAGGTGAAAGCAACAACACAGCAGATAAAATTGAAACGGAAATAAATTCTTTGGAACTTCGCTCAATCCGCGAGATCGTTCAGGATTTGTCAAAACCCGTCGCCAAAAGACATCTCCGTTCGCGCAAACAGGGCGGCAAGGAAATTCAATACATCGCCTGGCACGACGCGATAAAATATCTTGACCATTACGCTTCGGGTTGGAACTACGAAATTCGTTCGATGACTTCGGTCGGCGGCAAACTCATTATGATCGTCCGCCTTTCGATTCCGTGTCTCGAAGGCATTGTGTATCGTGAAGCAACCGGACAGGAAGATGAAACTCATGAAACTTACGGAGATTCTTCGAGCAACGCGGAGAGTATGGCTCTGCGTCGCGCGAGCGCAAAATTTGGGCTGGGTTTATATCTCTACGATCAAAACAAATAATTGCAATAAACATTTTATTCAAACGAGAAATGGCAGATTTTATTAAAAACGTTTTTGCCTCGAATTTTAATTTTAAAATAACTCGTGATAAGATTCGCTTCTACTTTCTATAAGAATAAGTTGTTGTCAGTAGTTTCAATTTATTTAGAAAGTAAAACTAATTTTTGCCATCAAATGTAAAATATAAAAATGGATAAATTTTTGATTCGCGGCGGAAAACCGCTCAACGGAACGGTCAAGATAAGCGGTGCGAAAAACTCTGCTCTTCCTTGTCTGGCAGCGACGCTTTTAACCGCTGAAACCGTTACATTGCATAATGTCCCGTATGTGAAGGATTTAATCACCCAGCGCCGTCTGCTCGAAGACTTGGGCGCGACGGTTTTAACGCCCGAACTTCACACGCAAAAGGTAAGAGCCGCCAACATCGAAATTTTTGAAGCGCCTTACGAACTCGTTAAAACAATGCGGGCAAGCGTTCTCGCACTCGGTCCGCTGCTTGGGCGATTCGGGCAGGCAAAAGTTTCTTTGCCGGGCGGCTGTGCCATCGGAACTCGTCCGATCGACCTTCATCTGAAAGCTTTTGAGCAACTCGGCGCAACCGTTTCTTTGGAAGCGGGCAATGTCGTGGCACGCGCGCCGAAAGGCAGATTGATTGGCGCGGAAACATTTTTTGAAAAAGTGAGTGTGACGGGAACCGAAAACGTAATGATGGCGGCGGTTTTGGCAAAAGGTATAACAATGATTCACAATGCGGCGCGCGAGCCGGAAATCGAAGATTTAGCCGAGCTTTTGAATAAGATGGGCGCGAAGATAAGCGGCGCGGGAACTTCCGAGATTGAGATTGAAGGCGTTGAAAATTTGGGCGCAGCCGAACACACGATTATTCCAGACCGCATCGAAACCGGAACTTTTATCGTCGCGGCGGCAATCACCGGCGGCGAACTCGAAATAAAAAACTGCCAGCCGAAACATCTCGAAGCAGTGATCAAAAAATTGCGCGAGACAAATGTTGAAATAAGCGAAATGGGTGGAAGCACTCTGCTGGTCGGATGTCGGAATAAAAATTTACGGTCAAAAGATGTGACAACCGAGCCGCATCCGGCTTTTCCGACCGATATGCAGGCGCAGTATATGACTTTGATGACGCAAGCCGAAGGCGCTTCAACAATTGTCGAAACGATTTTCGAGAATCGTTTTATGCACGCTTCGGAGCTTGTTCGTTTGGGTGCGGATATTCAGATTTCGGGAAATACGGCAGTCATTCGTGGCAAATCAAAATTGATGGGCGCACCGGTTCAAGCGTCGGATCTCCGTGCGTCAGCATCGTTAGTTTTAGCGGCGCTGGCGGCAGAAGGCGAAACGCTGATTGACCGCGTTTATCATATTGACCGCGGCTATGAAAGAATCGTCAGAAAGCTCGGTAAACTCGGCGCCAGTATCGAGCGGATTACGGATAATGTGTTAACCGACACCGTGCAGACGGAAAATAAATGAATCGTCAATACGCAACCAACAAGTCGTACCAGGCGCAAAAATAAAAAGGCGAGGGAAGTTTCCCTCGCCTTTTTATTTTGTTATCGTTTGCTTTTAGAAAAAGCGAATTGTGTATGAGCCGCGCACGCCGCGTCCGGCTTCGGGCAGTAAATCTTTGATGAAATTGACGTGGTTGCGGTAAAGTTTATCGTTTAGATTCTGCCCGCCAAATGTGAAAATATGCGCGTAACGTTCGGTCGCGTAAGTATATGAAGCGTTGAGGTTAAACAGCCCGAATCCGGCGGTTGGTGTTTCTAGCTGGAAGACATCGCTCGAATCTTTGCGAGAAACGAACACGGCTTCGGGACGGACGCTCAAACCTTTATAACGAAAATCAATACCGAATCGGGCGCGAGCCGGCGTGATGCGCGGCAAAGGCGTCTCAAACGAATCGCGTAGTCTCGCGCTGACCACATCGCCGATAAAAAACGCGCCCAGATAACTATTGATGTCCACATCAACCGTCACGTCCGCGCCGACAAAGCGGCTGTCGTCTTGAAGATAAGCTGCCACCGGCAGATTGTCTTCGACATCAATGCTGCCGTCGCCGTCTTCGTCCTGTGGCGCGAGATAGACGAAATCCTTGATGCCGTAGTAAAAGAAACTGCCGTTAATGCGTACACGCCGCAAGTTTTGCCGCAAGCTCAGTTCGATGCCGTTCGAGCGTTCGCGTTTTAAGTTTTGGTCACCGATTTCAAAAGTTACCGTGCCGATGTGCGCTCCGAAATTGTAAAGTTCTTCGAGAGCCGGAGCGCGATACGAACTCGTCAAATTCGTAACGAACGACGCGCCTTCCCACAGACGGAAACGCGCTCCGATTGCGCCTGAAAAG
>JALZOH010000088.1 GCA_030857305.1 Acidobacteriota bacterium | reverse complement strand
ATTCCGATTACCGAACAAAAAATGCTGGCGAACGTCGCGGTTGATGCGGTGTTCGATTCAGTTTCGGTGGCGACCACTTATAAGAAAAAACTGCTCGAAGCGGGCGTGATTTTTTGTTCGTTTACCGAAGCCGTCGAAGAATATCCTGAACTTATCAAAAAATATCTCGGTTCGGTTGTGCCGTCGAATGACAATTTTTACGCGGCTCTAAACGCGGCGGTTTTCTCTGACGGCTCATTCGTTTTTATCCCGAAAGGCGTACGCTGCCCGATGGAGCTTTCGACCTATTTTCGTATTAATACCCAGGATTCGGGACAGTTCGAACGCACTCTAATTGTTGCCGAAGAAGGTGGTTACGTAGCATATAATGAAGGGTGCACAGCCCCGCAATTTGATACAAATCAGCTTCACGCGGCGGTGGTCGAGCTCGTTACTCTGGACAACGCCGAAATCAAATATTCGACCGTTCAAAATTGGTATGCGGGCGACGAGGAAGGTAAAGGCGGAATTTATAATTTCGTCACCAAGCGCGGCGCGTGCCGCGGCAAAAATTCGAAAATCTCCTGGACGCAGGTTGAGACAGGCTCGGCAATTACCTGGAAATATCCGAGCGTGATTTTGCAGGGCGATGATTCCATCGGCGAATTTTATTCGGTTGCGCTGACTAATAACGCGCAGATTGCCGACACCGGAACAAAAATGATTCACCTCGGTAAAAACACGCGCTCGACGATTATTTCCAAAGGAATTTCGGCGGGTAAATCTAATAACAGCTATCGCGGACTGGTGAAAATTATGCCGAAAGCGGCGGGCGCGAGAAATTATACGCAATGCGATTCGATGCTGATTGGCGACACGAGTGAAGCGAATACTTTCCCGTATATCGAAGTAATGAACGCGACGGCGCGCGTCGAACACGAAGCGACGACTTCCAAAATCAGCGAAGACCAGCTTTTTTATCTGCAGCAGCGCGGCATTTCGCAGGAAGATTCGGTTTCCTTGATTATCAACGGCTTTTGCAAAGAGGTTTTCAAAGAACTGCCGATGGAATACGCCGTCGAAGCGCAAAAACTTCTTGGATTGAAACTCGAAGGAAGTGTGGGTTAAACAAAACCGGAAAAATGTATTTGAACGAAGCGGACAAGCAGAAAATTATTGAGATTTGCAAGCGTAACGACGTTTCTTATTGTGCGGTGTTCGGTTCATTTGCTCGCGGCGAGGCAACGGAGGAAAGTGACGTTGATTTGCTAGTGAAATTTTCTAAACCGATTGGTTGGGCGTTTTACGGAATTGCCGAAGAAATGGAATTGACTTTGGATAGAAAAGTTGATTTGGCAACTGACAAAATGATCGGAAAATATATTCGTGAAAGCGTAATGCGTGACTTGCAGGTGATTTATGAAGAAATCGAACAATGCCGACCGACTCCGGCATATTCTTGACGCGATTGAGAAAATTGAAAAATATCTGCAAAGTTACGACGAACAATCCTTTCAAGCCGATGAAAAGACGCAGGATGCGGTTGTTCGGCAAATGGAAATTATCGGTGAAGCGGCAACGAATTTGACACGGAATTTACGTTCAAAACATCCGCAAGTTGTCTGGCAAATTGCAACAGCAATGCGTAATCGCTTGATTCACGGCTATTTTGACGTTGATGCGAAAATTGTTTGGGATACGACGCAAAACGATTTGCCAAATTTGAAAAAGCAGATTGAGGAAATTTTAGAAAATTTAACGTGAATATAATTAAATTACCGGATGCGCCTGAACCGAAAGGTCATTATTCGCCAGCCGTTGTGCATAACGGCTTAATTTTTGTGTCGGGACAATTGCCGCGAAATGCGGTATCGGGCGAAGTTGAGACCGGTTCAATCGAAGCGCAGACTGAACTTGCTTTGCGAAATGTCGAACAGATTTTGCTGGCAGCAAACAGTGATTTGAATCGAGTTTTGCAGATAACAATTTACGTTTCGGAGATGGAGCTTTGGGATCAGGTTAATGAAGTTTACGCTTCGGTTTTGGGCAAACACAAACCGGCGCGGACGATTGTGCCGGTCAAGGATTTGCACTTCGGCACAAAGATTGAAATTCAGGCGATTGCGGCGGTGAAGGATTGATTCACCACAGAGAACACGGAGAGAAAAATTTTATAAAAACTCTGTGAGCTCTATGTCTCTGTGGTGAAAAATAAAATATGAATCTGCAAATTTTTCAAGTTGATGCTTTTACTAAAACGCCCTTCGGCGGAAATCCGGCGGCGGTTTGTCCTTTGCAGGAATGGCTGCCGGATGAAATGATGCAGAAAATCGCGGCGGAAAATAATCTGTCCGAAACCGCTTTTTTTGTTAAAAAAGATGACGGTTACGAGATACGCTGGTTGACGCCGACTGTTGAAATCGACCTTTGTGGACACGCGACGCTTGCCGCCGCGCACGTCATTTTTAATTGCCTGAACTTAGAAGAAACGCAAGTGAAGTTTTATTCCGTGAGAAGCGGCGATTTGAGTGTCGAGAAACAAACGGATGTTTTAGTTTTGGACTTCCCGAAATATTCGCTCAATGAATGTTCGATGCCGGACGGTTTAGCCGAAGCCGTCGGAAAAACGCCGAGGGAAGTTTGGGAAACGCAAGGCAAGATGGCGATGCTTTTGTTTGAAACGGAAGAAGATATTGCTTCTCTGCAACCCGATATGTCCGCTTTGAGCAAACTCGCTTTTGATGAAGTTATTGTTACGGCAAAAGGGTCGGAGGCGGATTTTGTGTCGCGCCTTTTCGCGCCCCGCATCGGTATTCCGGAAGATCCTGTGACGGGCGCGACACATTGCTCGCTCATTCCGTATTGGGCGGAGCAATTAGGAAAACAAAAGCTTTACGCACGGCAGTTATCGGCACGGGGCGGCGAATTGTTTTGCGAGCTCCGGGGAGCTCGAGTCAAGATTGGTGGAAATGCGGTTTTATATTTGAAGGGTGAAATTTACGTTTAGGAAATTTTTATAAAATGTTATTAGAAATAAAAGATTTACACGCCGGTATCGAAGGCAGAGAGATTTTGAAAGGTTTGACAATGAACGTCAATCGGGGCGAAGTTCACGCGATTATGGGACCGAATGGTTCGGGAAAATCAACTCTAGCAAAAGTTCTTGCCGGACATCCAACGTATGAGGTGATAAGCGGCGAAGTCATTTACGAGGGACAAAATTTGTTTGAATTAGACCCGGACGAACGCGCCCGTGCAGGTGTTTTTCTCGCTTTCCAATATCCGGTCGAGATTCCGGGCGTGTCGAATTCACAGTTTTTGCGGCTTGCTTATAACGAAAAGATGAAACATCTGGGCGAAGAAGAACTCGACCCTTTGGAGTTTAACGATTTGCTCAAAGAACGGGCGAAAATTGTTGAAATGGATTCATCGTTTTTCAAGCGCTCGGTCAATGAAGGCTTTTCGGGCGGTGAAAAAAAACGTAACGAAATTTTGCAGATGGCGGTTTTGCAGCCGAAGCTCGCGGTTTTGGATGAAACCGATTCGGGGCTCGACATCGACGCTTTGCGAATTGTCGCCGAAGGAGTAAACAAATTGCGAAGCGCGGACAAAGCGATAATATTAGTAACGCATTATCAACGTCTTTTGAACTATATTGAGCCGGACTTTGTACACGTTTTGGCAGACGGAAAAATCGTCAAACAAGGCGGCAAAGAACTTGCGCTCGAACTCGAAGAAAAGGGTTATGACTGGGTGAAAGCGGCGGGAAATTAATTTGAGGTAGAATTAATCAGACTTACACTGCGATTGTAAAACAAGATAGTAATTGGTGGATTGGCTGGATTAAAGAGATCCCGGGCGTAAATTGTCAGGAAGCAACACGTAAAGAGCTACTCGAAACGCTCAAAATAACTTTGCAAGAGGCTTTGGAGTTCAATCGACAAGACGCACTCGCTTTCGCTGGAGAAAACTACCGCGAGATGCCGATTGCGCTATGAAACGGCGCGATTTAATTCGCTATTGACGGTGCACGGTTTTAAATTAATAAGAGAAGGCGGACGACATTCGTGGTGGCACAATCCCTCGCAGGATAAGCGAACGGCAGTTCCACGCCACAGTGAAATCAGCGAAAAACTGGCGAAAAAGATTTGCAAAGATCTGGGTATTCCGAAAATTTTATAAAATGAATTTACAAGTAGTAAAAGAAACAATTTACAGTGCGGAATTTCGCAAAAGTTTGGAAGAAGCAAATCAACCGGATTGGTTGAAAAATCTGCGTGAAAGCGCTTTTGCTTATTTCGCCGAAAACGGCTTTCCAACGCCTAAAAACGAAGATTGGAAATATACGAACGTCGGGGCGATCGGGAAAGAAAGCTTTGAGCTCAGTGCGGGAACGATTGGCGCGCCCGAGTTAAAAAAATTTACATACGGCGAATCGGCGCAAAGCCAGCTCGTGTTTGTTGACGGCAAATTAAATTTGGAATTTTCAAACGTTTCGGCTTTACCTGAAAATGTGTTTGCGAACACATTTGAAGAAGCATTCAAAGATGAAAAGCTGAGGGAGATTATAAAATCAAATTTAGCCAAATCGGTTAATTATGATTTCAACGGTTTTACTGCTTTGAATACGGCTTTCATAGATGAAGGCGCGCTCCTTGTTATTCCGAAAGATGTGAGAATTGAAACGCCGATTCATCTTTTGTACGTTTCAACCGGCAGTAAAGTAAGTTTTCCGCGTCTCTTGATTGTCGCCGAAAGTTTTAGCGAAGCAGCGATTATCGAAAGCTACGCGCGCAGTGATGAAACAAAATATTTAACGAATTCAGTGGTTGAAATTACGTTGGCGGACGAAGCGAAATTAAAACATTTTCGTGTTCAGCGCGAAAGCCACGAGGCGTTTCACATCGGGACAACCGCTGCGCAGATTCGTCGCGGAACCATTTATGACGCGACCAGTATAAACTTGGGCGGCGCGATTTCGCGGCACGATATAAATGTGAAGTTTAACGCCGAAGGCGGTGAATGTTTTGTTGACGGACTTTATATGCTGAGCGGCGCGCAGCATCACGATACGCATTCGGTAATTGACCATAAACTCCCGAACTGTCTTTCGCATCAAACTTATAAAGGCGTTTTGAACGACAAATCGCGCGGCGTTTTCAACGGCAAAGTTTTCGTGCGTGAAAATGCCAGCGGAACGGACGCGCAGCAATCGAATAAAAACCTGCTTTTATCAGACGACGCGCGGGTTGACACAAAGCCGCAGTTGGAAATTTTTAATGATGACGTGAAATGCGCGCACGGCGCGACCGTTGGGCAATTGGAAGAAGAAGAATTATTTTATTTGCGCAGCCGCGGTTTGAGCGAAAAACTCGCGCGAAATCTTTTAACTTACGGCTTTGCCGAAGAAATCATTAATAAAATAGAAATTGAATCAATCAAAACTGAACTCGACGAAGCGGTCTTGAATCGCCTCGACGTAAACCTGGGAATGTAAAAAAAACTATGAGAGTAAGAACAAATATAATTTTATCAGAAGATATTTTAGCCAAAATCGACCTTATCGCCGGAGAAAAACAAAGACGTTCAACCGTTATCGAAACCGCCTTGCGCGAGTTTATCGAAAGAGAAGAAAGCAAAGCGCCGCTCGTTCAGGACATCGTTATTAACGATGAAGTGTCTGCGACGCCAACTAGATAATCAGAAGTTTAATAAAGCCTGTTTTCGGTCGCTCGTACGCAAATTTGGAGGCGTGAAATTGTGCAACAATTAAGAACAATCGAACCTTTGATCAGCATTTACGACTTTGAATCGTTGCCCGATGACGGCAACATTTATGAGCTTTTTGAAGGAGAACTTTCTGTGGCAAAAGCACCATCCTTAAAACATCAGGAACTTATCGGACGGTTTGCAACAATTCTGTATAACTATCTCGACAATAATCCAATCGGGCAGGTTTGGGTTACGCCCGGCGTAATTTTCGATGAATACAATAGCGTGATTCCGGATTTGGTTTTTGTCGTCAAAGAAAGAATCAGCCAAATCGCTTCGGGCATACACATTGTCGGCGCACCGGATTTAGCGATTGAAATAATGTCGCCCGGTTCGGAAAACGTGCGCCGCGACCAGGTTGTCAAACGGCAAACTTACGCAAAATTCGGTGTGAAAGAGTATTGGGTTGTCGAGCCGATGATTGAAGTCGTCGAGATTTCACGGCTACAGGAAAATGTTTTGGCTTCAGTTGGAATTTTTAGAAACGCGGATGAAATTTCTTCACCGCTTTTGCCTGATTTGAAGTTTACCGTGAAAGATATTTTTAGAAAGTAGGGCGATTTTTTAACCGTTTGAATGCAAGTTAGAAAATGTAAATTTATGGGACTGACTTATGTTGAAGGAAGACTAATCGGAAAAGATGACACCTCGGAGTGGGTGAATTTTCTGGTTGATAGCGGCGCAAACTATACGCTTCTTCCGAAAGCAGTGTGGGAAAAATTAAATTTACAGCCGAAGAAAACTCTCACGTTTACCTTGGCTGACGGAACAAACATCAAGCGCGATGTTTCCGAATGCCGAATTGAAATTTTGAATGAAGATTTTCACACGCCGGTAATTCTTGGCGAAGAAGGCGACGAGCCTCTGCTTGGCGTGGTAACTTTAGAAATTTTAGGTGTTGTTTTGAATCCGTTTAATCGCACTTTACAGCCGATGCAGTTGAGACTGGCTTAGAAACTATGAACGCAGCAAAATTAGAAAAAATGAACACTTGGGACGTTGAAAAAATTCGCGCGGACTTCCCCGTTTTGTCGCAAACGGTAAACGGAAAGCCGCTTCGTTATCTCGACAACGCAGCTTCGTCGCAAGTGCCGCAAACGGTGATTGACCGCGGGGCGAAATACCTGCGTGAAGAACACTCGAACATTCATCGCGGCGTGCATTATCTTTCGCAGCACGCGACGACCGCGTATGAAGCCGCTCGCGAAAAGGTGAAAAGATTTATTAACGCGCGGGAAGCCAAAGAATGTATCTTCGTGCGCGGCTGCACCGAAGGCGTGAATTTAGTGGCGAGTTCTTACGGGCGAAAGTTCGTGGGTGAAGGCGATGAAATTATCGTCAGCCAGATGGAACATCACGCTAACATTATTCCCTGGCAAATGCTGGCGGAGGAAAAGGGCGCGAAATTAAAAGTTATTCCGATGAACGAGCGCGGTGAGCTGGTTATCGAAGAATACGAAAATCTGCTGAATGAGCGGACGAAAATCGTCGCCGTCAGTCACGTTTCCAATTCGCTCGGCACAGTGAATCCGATTAAAGAAATGGTTGCGACGGCACATAAATTCGGCGTTCCGTTTTTTGTTGACGGTGCACAGTCTGTTCCGCATTTTCCGGTTGATGTGCAGGATTTGAACGCGGATTTTTTCACGTTTTCCGGTCATAAAATGTTCGCGCCGACTGGCAGCGGCGTGTTGTATGGAAAACGCGAATGGCTCGATAAAATGCCGCCGTATCAAACGGGCGGTGGAATGATTCGTACAGTCAGTTTTGAAAAAACGACGTTTGCGCCAATACCGGAAAAGTTTGAAGCCGGAACACCCGCAATTGCCGCGAACATCGGTCTCGGCGCGGCGATTGATTATCTGAATTCAATAGATTTTGCGGCGGCGGCGCGTTACGAACACGAACTGCTGGAATATGCGACCAAAAAATTATCGGCAATCGAAGGCGTGAAAATCATCGGCACGGCGCGTGAAAAAGCGTCGGTTTTGTCGTTCACCATCGAGAATGTTCACCCGCACGACATCGGCACGATTCTTGACCAATCGGGCATTGCGATTCGCGCCGGACATCACTGTGCCC
>JALZOH010000087.1 GCA_030857305.1 Acidobacteriota bacterium | reverse complement strand
TCTTCAAATTTGGTGACAGAACTGCCAGCGTTTCGTGGATGACCACGCCTTCCTTGTTCTTAAAATTTCCCTCAACGAGCAATGCCAGCCCGTTAATTTTCCTTTGCACGTTTTCGGTTCCGGCAAATGTTTCCCTGTTTTTTCCCTGTTGAATCCAACCTGTGCCTTGCCATTGACCAACGAGCCGGTCAAGTTTTTTCATCTCGGCGCGTTTGGCTTCAATCGGGTTACCCGTTTCCATATTTTTATTTTCTTGCGCCGAAGCAAAAGAAACGCTCAGAGCCATAAAAATAAAAGTAAATAAAATATTTTTCATCATAACTTTCAATAGTTCTCCTATAAAAATTGTTGAGGTCAATTATGATGAAAGAATCAGGCGTGGTCTTGTAAATTTGCGACATTGAGAAAAATTATTTCACCAATTTGCCGTATTCAATTTTTTTTACTCTTTCGGCGAAGGAATTCGGCGAGCGTCCAGTGAGCGTAGAAAACTCGTGTGTCAAATGCGCTTGGTCGGCAAAACCCATTGCAGCAGCGCGATTTGCCCAATTCATTTCGGTTTCTTCAACAAGACTAACTGCCGCCGCGCGAATCCTCCGCGCCCGCACAAACTGTTTCGGCGTCAAACCCGCGCTTTTTCCGAAACGCCTTTCCAATTGTCTGGCACTTAGTCCGAGGATTTTTGCAATTTCGGAAATTTTTAATTCACCCGAATTTTCTTCAATGATTCGCACAGCTTCGGCAACTTTTCCGTCAACGTCTCGCGGCGCGAGTTCAAGAGTTTTTATTTGCGTTTCGTAAATTTTAATTGCTTCTTCAAAATTCCGGCAGGCGACTAATTTTTCCAAAAGTCCTTCGGTTAAATGCGCAAATTTTTCCGAATCGTTGATAGATTCGGGTTGAACTTCCGCTGGATTCAAACGCAGAACGTGGGCGCAAGCCGCTGGCGACAATCTCATTCCCCAAAATACGTCGCCTGCATAAACTTCGGTCTTAAATATTTCAAGCGTTAAAGCGTTGATAAAAAGCGTATTTACTACAAAGTTTTGGTGGCGGTAATAAAGAATCGAAATGCATCCGTCGGGAAAAATTTCGTGAATAATAGGCTCGCAGCTTTCACTTTTCACGGCAAATTCCCAAAACGATAAAACGAGATGCGCAATTTCCTCTGGCGGTGTGACTTCACGATAAAACATCAAAGCATTCGGCATAAATTTATCGTTCAAACAATTCCTTCAATCAGAGGAACGCGAAAAACAGTGAAAAGCGATTTAGGAGCGTATCAGATTTCGTTTCCGCCGAAACTTCGATAAGTTAAAACCTCTTGACTGATTGAATCGTAAAAAAGCGACAAAACAACGAAGGGAACAAGTAAAACCACCCAAGTAAATATCCAAAACGCCTTTTTCATCTTTGGCTTTCCTCAATTTTAATGTTTCTCCGTGCCAGTTCTGATACAAACTTTTCCGCGTTAATCGCTTTTTCCTGTGGAGTTGCCCCACGCATATTTACGTCGCCCTTCGCCATCATTTGCGCGATGATTGAAGCGGGAAAAGCCGTCGTCCGCATCATCGCGCTCAAACCGGTTTCTTTATCAAATTGGTCAACTATATCGTAGCGCAAACTTTTCTTTTGACCGTCTTTTATTCCGCTAAAATCAAGCCTCACAAGCACATAATCAGGTTCGTCGGCAGGAAGATTTTTTTGCAGGAGCTCGGCTAAAACCTTGCGCGGTTTTACTTTTACGTAATCGGTGACGATTTCCTCACTCGAACATAATCCTAAATCAATCATCGCTTTGAATTTGTCGCAGTGTCCCGCGTAACGAATCGTTTTGTAGTCGAGTTCTTTTATTTGACCGAGAAATGTTTCCGTCAAAGTCGAAGTTCCGCCGGAAGTTTGAAAAGCTTCGAGCGCGGGAAAACCCTCGAAGGAAAGTGCTTCGAGTTCGGTCATTGAATCAATTTCCTTTGTTTTACCCGCGCGGATGACCCGTGCTTTTTCAACATACTCGTTGATTAAGCCTTCAACGCTAAAAACAAGTTGGTAATTGAGCGGCAGTTTCGGTTTTTGCGGCAAGCCGCCGACGCGAATGTGAATTTCGCGCATCTCGTCAAAACGATTTGCGCCGTGCATTGCCAAAATCGAAACCATTCCCGGGGCGAGTCCGCAATCAGGAATAATATTTATACCGGCGTTTTTTGCTTCGACATTAAGCGCGAGTTGTTTGTCAACAATTAAATTATTTCCGCCGAGGTCGCAAAAATTTGTGCGCGTTTCAATTGCTGCGCGGGAAAGCTCAAAGTTATACCAATAATTGACGCAGGATATTGCCGAGTCGTGCCCGCCCATCACGGAAACGGTTTTTTCAAAATCGGAAACATCTAATTTAATAGCAGAAACTTTTGAGCTATTAATATTTTCAGCAACAGTTTTTGCTTTGGCAAAATCTGCGTCGGCAATAGTGATAAATTCGACGTCCGGCGAGTTGTGCGCCAAATCAAATACTGCGCCGTGTCCCATTCGTCCTGCACCGATGACTAGAATTTTCATGTCTTTAACGGAAGTAAAAAACTAAAATAAAGTTTTGAATTTACCAAGCTAGCCGTGCTAAACATAACTAAAAGAAAAGTTTAATAGTTCTTGGTCAAAGGAAAATCCGGCGTTAAATACAACGGATTTTCCGGGCGATTGGACACGCCCCGTTTGAAATGATAGTATACGCAAATATTCAAATTTTGAAAAAACTCTTCGCGGCTCAAAACCGCGTCTACATCCATTTATTCAATTATTTATAAAATAATCAAAAAGCAAAAATAAATTTTTACTGTCTTTGCTTTGAATAATACGGAAGAAACAAACCAACAATAAGGAGAAATTATTAATGATACAGACAGCTAGAGGAAGCCTTTTCTTCGGCGCACCCATGTTTTTTGCAGCTTTGTTCTGCTTTCAGCCGGATGCCGAAGCCAGAAGCGCCTTCAATATAGCGAGTAATTCGCAGAAAAATTTTAATAAAAAAGAATTCATTCACCCGGATAATCGAATAAGAAGAAACATTAACCCCCAGACACCAACCCAAAAACTCTTAGACAATTCAAAAAACAATTTAGAGAACGAGCTTGAAGGAACTATAAAAGTCACCAATTCTTATCGTGCAACTGCATATTGTCTGAAAGGCAGAACCGCGACAGGCGGAGGTGTGAGACGCGGAATAGTTGCTGCTGACCCACGCCATTTACCGCTCGGCACACGCATTCAACTAACTGCCGGCTCGTATACCGGAATTTATACAGTTGCCGACACAGGCGGTGCGGTCAAAGGTCGCATTTTAGATATTTGGATGCCAAGCTGCGTCGAAGCGGTGCGTTTTGGACGCAAAACCGTTGGTGTTAGCGTGGTTGGCAGAAGGTAGAGAGTTAGTTACAAAATTTTAACAATATATTTTTTTACTATAATTTTTAATTATTTTCCGCAAAGCCGTTTCAACTATTGGAAGCGGCTTTTTTTGCGCTTAGCATTTAGTATTCGTAAAATATATTTTTATGCTTGAGATTATTCTCACAAATCTTTTTACCGTTTTTGCGTGGTTGACGCTCGCGCTTTGGTTGGCGGCGTTGCTTTGGACTTTCTACTGTTTGAAAAAACAAAAACCACTAAAACTTTATAAAGCCGAAAATATTGATAAACATCAAATTGATACTTCTGTCTCTATTCTCGTGCCTGCTCGCAACGAAGCTCGTCGAATTTTAGATAAAAGCATCGAATCAATGATTAACCAAACTTACGGTAATTACGAAATTATTGTCTTAAATGACCGTTCATCCGACGAGACAAAAGAAATTTTGGAAAAATTCAAGGTTCGAGATTCAAGATTCCAAATTATTGACGGCGTTGATCCGCCAAAAGAGTGGCTCGGAAAGCCGCACGCACTTCATCAAGCATTGCAAAAGGCAAGCGGCGAATGGATTATCATCACTGATGCCGACATAACTTTTGCGACCGAAACTCTGCAGACAGCAGTTAAATACGCGGAAGAAAACAATTTTGACGCCCTAACATTAGCTCCGAAATTAATTTTAGTTTCATTCTGGGAAACTCTTTTTATGCCTGTTTTCGGTTGGTTTTGCGTGTTGGCAATGCCGTTTCACCGCGTGAACAATCCGAATCGCGCGGAATCTATGGGTGTTGGAAACTTCTTTATGTTTCGGCGCGCAGTTTTAGATAAAATCGGCGGTTTCGAGAGTGTTAAATCGCAGGTTGCGGAAGACTTAAAGCTCGCGGAAAACTTAAAAAAACAGCAATTTAAATTACGCATTGATTACGCGCCGGAACTCATTGAAACACGAATGTATTCAGGGTTTTGGGAAATATGGGAAGGCTTCACGAAAAATCTTTTTTCAGGAATGAAATTTTCTCTCGCAAAAACAACTTTTGGTGTAATTTCTGTTTTTCTATTTGGTGTGGCGCCGGTTTTGTTGATGTTCGCCGCTTTGTTCTTCGGACAACTTGCGCTTTTTGTTCCGCTGTTTTCTGTTTATATCGTTCAAACTTTAATTTTTGCGTTCATTCATCGTGAATGGCAGGGAAATTCGCTCTATGCTTTGCTTGCGCCGTTTGGTTTACTGATTTTCCTGGCAATTTTGATAAATTCAACCGTTAGAGTTTTGAGCGGCAAAGGCGTAACCTGGAAAGGACGTGTAATTTACGAACAAGGCGGAGTTCCTCCACCGATAGTTTGAGATTGCCGCAGGCTTTTTTGCTGTGACATTGCAGCTCGCAGATTATTATATGCAATCTTCTTAAAGAAAAGCTTGCATATCCCTGTCATTTCTACTAACTTGATTAAACATTTCTATATTTTGAAAAAAGATTACGTTTCATCTGTAAAACATTATTTCACATACGGGCAGTTTTGTGCTATACTTTTTCAAGATTTGAAATCATAACAAAATAGGAGCGTAAAACATTGGCAAAAGAAGCAATTCAAACGATTACGGATGCAAAAGGTAAAGCGATAAACGAGGCTTTGGCAAACATTGAAAAGAAATTCGGCAAGGGCTCGATTATGCGTCTGGGTGAACGTCCGCACGAAGAAATCGGGTCAATTTCAACAAATTGTTTAAGTATCGACGCGGCAATCGGTGTTGGCGGGATGCCGCGCGGAAGAGTCGTCGAAATTTACGGTCCTGAAAGTTCGGGTAAAACTACACTTGCGCTACAGGTGGTCGCTTCGGCTCAGAAACTAGGCGGAATTGCGGCGTTCATCGATGCGGAACACGCAATGGATCCGGTTTATGCGGAAAAATTAGGTGTCAACATTGACGACTTACTAATTTCGCAGCCTGATTCGGGCGAACAGGCGCTTGAAATTGCTGAAACTCTCGTTCGCTCGAACAGCGTTGACGTCATTGTTATTGACTCGGTTGCCGCGCTTGTGCCGCGTGCCGAACTCGACGGCGATATGGGCGATTCGCATATGGGACTTCAGGCGCGCCTGATGTCGCAAGCGCTGCGTAAATTAACCGGAATCGTCTCAAGTTCAAACACCTGTTTTATCTTTATCAACCAGTTACGCGATAAAATAGGCGTGATGTTCGGCTCGCCGGAAACGACGACTGGCGGAAAGGCTTTGAAGTTTTATGCCAGTGTCAGAGTAGATATTCGCCGCATTGGTGCCATCAAAGAAGGCGACAAAATGGTTGGCAACCGGACGAGAGTCAAAATTGTAAAAAACAAGGTAGCTCCGCCGTTTCGAGAATGTGAATTCGATATTATGTACGGCGAAGGCATTTCGCGCGAAGGTGATTTGCTCGATCTGGCGGTTGTTCATAATATTGTCGAAAAAAGCGGCGCATGGTTCTCTTACGGCGAAGAACGGCTCGGACAAGGACGTGAAAACGTCAAGAGTTTGTTCAAGGAAAACAGAGAGATATTCGGGCGAATCGAAAACGATGTTAAAGTTGCTCTCGGTTTAACTCAATCAGCGCCGGTTGTGGAGAAGCCGGTTGCAGACGTGGAAGAAGCGTAGTTGAGTATAAAAAGTAGTAAAGACGGAGGTGAGTAACTTTTTTTACTTGCCTCCGCCTTTTTTTACTGATTAAGTTTTCGGAGTTTTGATTTATTTACCAGACGGTTGCTATTAACGGATTGAGATTTTGGCGGATTATTCACTATATTTGCATCTTTAATTATTGTATTCATTTGTTTTTTCAGAGTTGCTTCGTCAGGAATACCCGGAATTGGCGGCGTCTTTTTCGGGACAGGCGTTTTTCCAATTGTTTTCGGGTCTGGAATGCCGGGAATCGGACTCGTTCCTTTTGGCAAACTGTTAGCGTTAATTGATTGAGGATCAGGAATTCCAAGCGTTGAGTTTCCCGACGGCGGAAGCGGGCTGGTTGAAAATCCGGGTGGTATGTCGGCTGATTCTTTCACATTTGCCACAGAATTAATATTTTCGTTTGGTTTCGCTGCATTTTGGCAGGCTAGATTTAACGCAAACGATAAACAAATTAGTTTAAACAAAACTTTTTTAGACATAAAAATTATATTTTACGGTTTTTAATTTAGGAACGGCTGTTTTAATTCTAAATTTACCTTTCAAGATAGTTTACAGACAAAATTCAGAGCGGCTCGATCAGGTAACGAATGGAGTTTCTAAGATTGACCCAATCACTAGTCAACGAGCAGCAGCTGAGATTTAATTGTATGTCTATTGAGTATATTGTCAATATCTTACTCGAAATTTCAGTCGTTTGGAGCTTTGTGGTTTATAGATTTGACATCCACAAAACGCTTATTTACACTATTTCACTTGGCTTTTGTTAATAACGAAAGTAATGGCTAGATAGCTCAGTTGGTAGAGCAGCGGACTGAAAATCCGCGTGTCGGCGGTTCGACCCCGTCTCTAGCCACCATTAAAATCAATAGTTAAAGGACATCGATTAGATGTCCTTTTTCGTTTTGTGTGCCAAATGTGTGCCAACCTTTCAAAGTGTACCATTTTTGTAAAAAAGCATTTGTTCTAATTGGTCGGTGGCATCTTTCTACATATTCGGCAGAACGTGAGAATAAACATCAAGCGTTAAAACTATAGTTGAATGTCCAAGCCTTTCAGAAACGATTTTGGGATTAATTCCGGCTTGCAGTAAAAGAGTTGCGGTCGTATGCCGCAAATCATAAAGCCTTATCGAGGTTCGGATTTCCGCTTTTTAATCAAGGGTTTTATATCTCTGCGTGAATTTTTAATGATAATAAGAAAACGGTTATAAAGTGCAAGAAATTCCAATTTGTTATTATCATTCCAAAAGTCTTTACTTCCACCGTGTTTAATTTCTTCAAGAAACAAACTTTTAAGAGTTTCAAAAAGTGCTTGCTGAAATTTCTTTGGAGTTAATCCATATTTCTTTCTTTTTTCATCTCTATATTTCTCATCTATTGGGCTTAGAGGTGAGTTGAAAAATGCTTGAATAGCATTAAAGTAAAGAAAATTTTCAAAATAGACCTGCTGAAAGTCTCTTATCTCAACCCAAATCCTTCCGTCTATTTCTTGCCATTTATTAGGTGAGTCATTGCGGGAATCATATTTTTCTAAATCACTAATTAAATCGCTTACTAATGAATGTAATGGAATTCTACCTCGAATAAATTTTTGCTGTATCGTTTCCAATTTTTCAATCGGATTCTTTTGCAAAAAAATCTTGAGTTCACTTTCGATGCTTTCAACCAAAAACTTGGCATTTATTTCCGCTTGCTCTTTATTCATAACTTTTTGCGTTAAAATATAGAAAACTAAAAAACAGTCAAAAGATAATTCTTAATATCTAAGAATAATAT
>JALZOH010000496.1 GCA_030857305.1 Acidobacteriota bacterium | reverse complement strand
AGCGAACCAGCCGTCCGCACAACTCCCGAAGCCTCTGATACAAACAGATTTTTGCGCCGTGCAATTGAAGACGATTGCGAAATGGCGGTGATGGAAACTTCTTCGCAAGCGATTGACCTCAATCGCTGCGATGACTTGCAATTCAAAGTCGCCGTTTTCACCAATCTCACGCGCGACCACCTCGATTACCATTTGACGATGGAAAATTATTACGCGGCGAAAAAGAAACTTTTCGACGGACATTTGGGCGAAAAGCCAGCGGCAAGCGTCATTAACATTGACGACGAATACGGCGCGAGATTGGCGAATGAATTAAAGGAAAACAATCAAAAAGTTATAACTTTCGCGCAAAATAATCCAGCCGATTTAACGGCGGAAAACATTGAAGTTTCATTGATAAAAGGAACGTCTTTCGATTTAAGGACGCCGACCGAGATGAGAAAAATTACGTCACCGCTCGTCGGCAAACCGCACGTTTACAATATGCTTGCGGCAACGGCGGTCGCGCTCGAACTCGGTTACGATTTAGATAAAATTTCCGACGGTTTGAAACGTTGCGTCGGCGCGCCCGGACGTTTTGAGCGCGTTCCGCACGACGGCGATTTCGCAGTTGTGGTTGATTACGCACACTCGGACGACGCGCTGCTTAATACTTTGAAAACGGCGAGAGAATTAACGAGCGGAAAAATCATCACGGTTTTTGGTTGCGGCGGCAATAGAGATAAAACAAAACGCGCTCCGATGGGCGAAATCGCAGGCAATCACAGCGATTTGGTAATTGTTACATCGGACAATCCGCGCACGGAAAATCCTCTGCAAATTATTTCTGAAATCGAAGTCGGCTTACAAAAAACGAACGGTCAATATCTGGTTGTTTCCGACCGCCGTGAAGCAATTCATCAAGCAATCGCCAAAGCCAAATCAAATTATGTTGTGCTAATTGCAGGCAAAGGACACGAAACTTATCAAATTGTCGGCAACGACAAATTTCATTTCGACGATAGAGAGATTGCGCGGGAAGCGTTGGAGAATTTGAAGGAAATTTAGAAAAGAAATTAGCCACGAATAATACTAATACTAAATCAAAATGAGTTGTGCGTATAATAAGTAAATGAATTATGAGAGCTTGATAAGAGAAGATTTAGAGAAACTAAAGCAAATCGCCAAGAAACAGAAACTTGTGCGCGATGAAAAACGCATTCAATTTTTGATTTGGCTGAAAAGCGGCGAAGCGAAAACGCAAAAAGAAGCCGGTCGAGAAGTTGGCTGGCAGGTGCGGCAGTCGCAAAAGATTTGGCGGATGTATCGGGAGGACGGAGTTCAAGGAGTTTTGGAGAAAACCGAGCGGCGCGGATTCGGGAAACTGTCGAGCATTGAAATCAGCCGTTTGAATGAGTATTTGCGGGAATTCGGAGCGCGGAGTTTGGCGGAGATTCGGCAGTATTTGAAGGAATCGGTCGGAGTCGAGTATACGATTGGCGGGGTTAGTGATTTGTGTATGAGGCTGAAAATCAAGCTGAAAACTGCGCGACCGGCAAATTACAAACAGACAGCGGCGGTGGTGAACACATATAAAAAAACTTTGGTCGCCTAAGAGCCGGCTACCGGGATGAAGAAATAGAATTTGAAGATGAGATGCGAGTCGGGACGCGCACCGAGTTAGGCAGGAAATGGACGGTTTTCGGGACTCGTCCGACAGGGAAACAGAAAATCGGTTATGAGTATTTGTATTTGTATGTGTCGCTCAAGCCGTTTACGGGCGAATTGTTTGCGATGTTTCTGCCGCGCTTAAATAAAGAGTGTTTTACGCTTTTTGCCGAAGAACGCAGTCTGTCTCAGAGCCGACGGACGTTGATGGTGGCGGATGGAGCGACGGCGCATCGCCTCACACACGAGAAAATCGAACTGGTGAAACTGCCCGCTTACGCGCCGGAATTGAATCCAGTCGAGAGATTTTTTGAAGAGTTAAGAAGAGAATTGAAGTTTTGCGTCTTTGAAACTTTGGATGAAGCCGAGCTTTATCTGACAGAAATCTTGAAGAAGTATTTCAAGAGTCCTGAACGGGTAAAATCACTAACTTTATATCCATACATCAAAGACGCACACTTAAATCTGAATTAGTATAATTTGGAAAAAGAAGATTCCAAAAACTACGCTGTTTATTGCGGCTTTAAGGAAACGCCGAACGATACGGAAAACACGCCAATAAAATACTCGTTTGAATTTACCAAAACAGGCTGGAAGTTCGCGGGACTCGACAACATCAACGAATAAGGCAAAAGGCAAAAGGTAAAAGGTAAAAGTAAATAAAGGTAATTGATATTCACCGTTTTTCTCTTACTCAAAATTGTAATTACACGGCTTTAACTTTTGCCTTTTGCCCTTTTACTTTTTACTTTG
>JALZOH010000495.1 GCA_030857305.1 Acidobacteriota bacterium | reverse complement strand
TAATCGTCGTCGGCATATTGATTTCCGATTCAAAAACCTGATTTTCCATTGTCAATAATTTTTCGTCTTCCGCTGCGATTGCGTTATTATTTTCAGTATTAGAAGTCAATGTCGGAATTCTTTTATTCTTATCAAAATTATCCTTAGCCGATGCGAGAGAGGTATTTTCAGGGTCATTGACAACTTCCTGGGCAGCTTTCTTCTTTTCACCCGCTTCGGCTGTATCAGGATCGGTATGTTCCTGCAATACAGCATTAATCGAGCCGCCGAGTAAGATAACCACCGCCGTCAGGTAAAGCCACAACATCAAAATAATCACCGCCCCGAGCGAGCCGTAGGTTTTGTCGTAGGTGTCAAAGTATCCAAGATAAAGCCGAAAAGCATAAGATAGCGCGAGCCACAGAACGATGCCTATAATTGCTCCGGGCGTAACCCAAACCCAACTCGGCTTTTTGTGTCTTGGAAGGTAGTTGTAAAGCAACGCAAAAGTTAAAACTAAAACGACTAAGACAGTTACCGTTTGCAAAATTCCCAAAAACAACGGGGAGGGAATCGGCAAATTTATCCAATCGAGAATAAAAGTGAGAAACTTTCCGCCGTAAAAAATAATGCCGAGCGCGATGGTAATTAAAATTGCCAAAATTAATGTCAAAAAGATTGAAAGTATTTTGGTTCTCCACCACGGACGGGTCTCCGATAGGTTATAAACTCCGTTGAGCGCGATACGGGTGCTGTCAATTCCAGCAGAAGCAGAATATAAAGCAATTATAATTCCGAGTGTCAGCTTTCCGCCCGAGCTGCTTTCGGTCACTTCATCAATAGTCTTTTGTACTAGATCAATTGCGGAACCCGGCAGCACTTGACGCAGATAAAAGAAAAGCTCCATTCGCATATCTTCGGCTGATTCGAGTACGATGCCAAACAAACTGACCAAAAAAAGTAGTAATGGAAAGAGCGCAAATACAAAGAAAAAAGCCACTTGTGCGGCGCTGCTCAATAAATCTTCTTCGTTAAAAGCTTTGTCATAAATACGGTACAAAAATTCCTTTTTATTAATATTCAATAAATCAGAATATTTGAAGTTAAAAATTGCCATCCTCCATTCCTCCTTGTTCAAAAAACCTAATTAATTTTACACTGCGAAACAAAAATTACCTTATCGCTTTTATTTCCTTTGGTGTTGATTGCTGCTCTCTCGAAATCAAATTCTTTAGTTCGTAAATCTTCATCAAAGCCTCGACCGGTGACAGCGTGTCGGCATCGATTTCAGATAATTTCATCTCTATATCAGTCGAATTAATATTAAAATTCGCGTCGTCGCCTGTTTCTTTTTCGTATTGAAGAAGTAATTCCTCTGCCCTTCGGATAATCGGTTGCGGCAATCCCGCAAGTTTTGCAGCGTAAACACCGTAACTTTTTAGCGCCGTGCCTTTTGCAATTTTGTATCTGAAAATCAGCTTATCTTTTTTCTCTTCGATTAGGAAGAAGTAATTGTCAAGATTCTTCAAAACTTCGGCAAGTTCAGCGAGTTCATGGTAATGCGTAGCAAATAATGTACGCGATTTTATTTTCGGATGATTGTGAATAAATTCCACAACAGACCGGGCAACAGCCAAACCGTCATAAGTTGAAGTTCCGCGACCGAGTTCATCAAGCAGAATTAAGCTCTGCGGTGTGGCGTGATGTAAAATTTCGGCGGTTTCAATCATTTCAGTCATAAATGTTGATTCGCCGCTGCCGATTTTGTCATACAAACCGATGCGTGTGAAAATTCGGTCGCAAATGCCGATGACCGCTTCATCTGCCGGAACAAAACTTCCGATTTGGGCGAGCAAAACAATTAAAGCTATCTGTCGTAGATATGTTGATTTGCCGGAAGCGTTCGGTCCCGTTATCAAACCGATCTGCGGTGCGCCATTGCCGCCGAGAGCCGCGTCGTTGCCAATAAATTCTGCTTCATCGGCACGAAATATTTTCTCTAAAACCGGGTGACGACCTTTTTTTATCCTGAGAAGCGAAGTTTCATTAACCGTCGGACGCGAGTAGTTAAAATCTTCCGCAACTTCAGCCAGCGAGCAAATTGTGTCAAGATACGCTATTGTCGAAGCGGCGAGTAAAATCTTCGGACGGTTTTTCGCGACCTCCAGACATATTTGCCGGTACAGATTATTTTCTAATTCGGCAATTCGTTCCTGTGCGTGAATGACTAACGATTCATATTCTTTTAACTCTAAGGTGACGAATCTTTCAGCGGGTAGAAGAGTTTGTTTTCGCGTATAGTCACTCGGTACAAGCCGCAAATTTGGCTTAGTTACTTCAATATAATAGCCGAATACTTTGTTAAAACCGACGCGTAAACTCTTTATCCCCGTTTTTTCACGCTCGCGTTTTTCTAGTTCCGCCA
>JALZOH010000086.1 GCA_030857305.1 Acidobacteriota bacterium | reverse complement strand
GCGCATTGTTGCTGCAACTTTCCAATTTTTTGTCTGAAAAAGTTTGACGGTTTCTTTACCGATGCCGCTTGACGCGCCGGTGATTAAAATGACTTTGTTCATAATTGGCTTATTGTAGATGGTGAAAGGTAAATGTTAAAATGAAATTATGAAATTCCTGCATATTTCCGATGTTCACTTGGGCTGCACGCGTTATCAACTAGCGGAAAGTCCGCGCGATTTTTTCGACGCCTGGATTGATGTTCTGCAAAAATATGCCATCGGCGAAAATGTTGATTTTGTTTTGATTGGCGGTGATTTTTTTCATAAACGCAATGTTCCGCCGGAAACGATGAATTACGCCTTTGCCGGTTTGTCTCTGCTCAAAGATAACAACATTCCGTGCGTGGCGATTGAAGGCAATCACGACCAGAAGGGAAACGATACCGAACACAGCTGGTTACGTTCGCTGGCAAAATGGAATTTGATAAAGCTGCTCGAACCAAAAAATATCGAAGGAAAAATAATTTATACGCCATGGGATGAAGAAGATGGTGAAGGCGGATTCGTCGACATCGGCAACGCCCGGATTTTCGGCTCGCACTGGTACGGAGCGTCGGCAAACTGGGCGATTCCGATGCTGACCGAAGCGATTAAAGAGAACAGCCGCCCGGGCGCGTTTCAGATTTTGATGCTCCACACGGATGTCGAAGGTCATCAAACGCACCCGATTCCCGCGCTCTCGCTCGCAAACTTGAAAGAACTGAAATCCGTGACCAATTACGTCGCGCTCGGGCACACGCACAAAAGTTACGAAATAGACAACTGGGCATTTAATCCGGGTTCACTGGAAATAACGAGCATTGACGAATACCGCGAAACGCGCGGCGCATTTTTGATTGAAGTCGGCGAGAATCTGGAAGTTTCCGCGCAGCATCTGAGAGATTATCGGCAGAGACCGTTTCAGCGTTTACCATTTGACGTTTCAGGCTATAGCGACCCGAAGGATATTACGACCGGCATTCTCGAAATGATAAAAAATCAGGCGCGCCCGTTTGATGAAAGCTCCGATATGTCGCGTCCAATCCTCGAAATAACTTTGCGCGGGCATCTCGGTTTCCCGAACTCAAATCTCGAACAGCAAAAAATCCGCGAAGAAGCCAGAGAAATGATTGGCGCCTTGCACGTTCGCCTTAAAAATCACACCGCGCCGATTGAATATGCGGTCGCGGCAGGCGTCGGCGAAGACGTTTCGCGCGAACAACTGGAACGCCGCGTCGTCGAAGATTTAATCGTTCGTGATAACCGCTACAAAACGCGGGTTGATGAGATGGCGGACGCGATTGTTGGTGCTAAACGGCTGGCTTTGAGCGACGAAACACCCGATAAAATTGTTGATTTTATTGCTCTCAAAATAGTCTAAAGCCCAAAGTCCAAAGCCCAAAGTCCAAAGTCGACGCGTCAATTTGACTTTGGACTTTAGACTTGAGACTTTGGACAATAAATCTTATGTCCGAAGCCTTCGATAAAATAATTGGAATCAAACACTTGCCGCTATTTCCGCTTCCGCTTGTATTGCTCCCGAATGAGCTTTTGCCGCTTCACATTTTTGAGCCGCGCTACCGGCAGATGTTCAAAGATATTGCGCCAGAAAAAAATTTGTTTGGTGTTACTTATTTTAATCCGCAAGAAACATTTGTCGAAAAACCTTCGGCGGACACCGTTGGATGTGTCGCGGAAGTACGCGAAAGCCAGATGATGCCCGATGGTCGCTCTAACATTTTGTCAATCGGCACAATCAGGTATCGCCTGCTCGATTATATCGAAACGAACGACCCGTATCTGGTTGGGGAAGTCGAGTTTTTTGAAGATTTAGAAGAGGACTCGAATCTTTTGAAGCCCCTGACCGAAGAAGTTTCGGAACTTTTTAAGCGCATTGCCAGAGCCGCTCGTAAACTCAGCGGTGAACGCGGCACTTTTCCGGATATTTCACAAACCGAGCCGCAGGCGTTGTCTTTTCTGGTAACCGCGGCTTTTAATCTCGAACCCGATTTGAAATATCAATTACTGGAGATGCGTTCAACGATTGAAAGGCTCGAACGCTTACGCGAAATTCTCGTCCAAGCCGTCGGTCGAATGGAAGAAAGCGCTGAAATCCATAAAATTGCTAAAACAAACGGACACAGTAAAAAGAAAATAAACCTCAATTAATGTGTTTCGGCTTTAGCAATAGAAACAAAATACAACTTGAAATAAATTTTAAGAGTCTTAAAGCCAGCCTACTAAAAAAGTCTTTTGCACGAGCCACTGAAAATGTTACGATAGAATGCATTTAAGAAGGAAGAGTTTCAATCGATGAAAACAAAATTTTTCGCCTGTTTACTGATTGTTTGTGCTTTTTGTTTGAATACGTTCGCGCAAGCCGGCGCTAAAAACGAAATAAAAGTTAAAACCGAAAAAGTGTCAAACGCGCAGTTCTTTCCGCTTTCCGAATTAAGAGAGGGAATGAAAGGCACGGCGCGAACCGTTTTTCGCGGCAGTGAACCGGAGGAATTCAACGTCGAAATCCTCGGAATTGTTCCGGGCGCGATCGGTCCGAAACAGGATATGATTGTCGGACGAATTTCAGGCGGCAGCAGCGAGCGAACAAGCGTTTTTGCCGGTATGAGCGGTTCACCCGTTTATATCGACGGCAAACTTCTCGGCGCGATTTCATACAGCTTTCCTTTTTCGAAAGAACCGATTTGCGGCATCACGCCGATTGATCAGATGATTACGATTTTTGAAAAAAATCAAAATATCAAAACAAAATCGATTGAGCCGCGCGCATTTTCATTTG
The DNA here is from genome assembly GCA_030857305.1 of Acidobacteriota bacterium. Classification (GTDB taxonomy): domain Bacteria; phylum Acidobacteriota; class Blastocatellia; order Pyrinomonadales; family Pyrinomonadaceae. The sequence continues at coordinate 5,076 of JALZOH010000086.1, read as the reverse complement.
CCGAATTGAACGCGGCAACCTGGCAGCCGAACTTGCCGAAAAGCGCGAACGTTTCAAATTCTATTCTGACAGGCACAAGCGCGAATTCCTCGCTCGCCGTCGTTGCGGGACAGGCGTTTCAACCGATTGCCACGCCCGTTACTTTTAGCGGTTTTAGTCAGGAAACTCTCAATCTTTTTGCGCCGCAACTTTCGTCCGTTGGCTTGCTTCCTGTCGCAGCTGCGGGCGGCGCGGCGCGAATTGCTCCCTTAAAAGTAGCCAACGAAAAAACTTTGCTCGGCGGCACTTCGGTTTCGATGCAGCTCACGCGGGGCGATTATTCGATGGCGGCGAGTGGCACGGTAACTTGGCGCGACGGCGACAAAATTTACGCCTTCGGTCATCCGTTTCTAAATCTCGGCACGGCGGATTTGCCGATGTCCGAATCGCACGTCGTGACGGTTATCCCGAATTTGAACAATTCCTTCAAACTAGCCGTGCCGGACGCGATGGTCGGAAGTATGACACAAGACCGCGCCACCGGCGTTTTTGGCACGCTCGGACAAACGCCGAAAATGATTCCCGTCCGAGTAAATCTTGAAACGAGTCGCAACAATCAGGAAACTTTAAACTTTGAAGTTGCCAAAGACAATTTTTTAACGCCGCTTTTGTTGAATATTGCGGTTTACAATTCGATTACCGCTAATGAGCGCGGACTTGGCGATTCGAGCGTTGAAATGAAGGGCGAAATCAAACTAAAAAATCAACAATCGATAAAACTTGACCGTCGTTTTGCTGGAGCGCAAGCCGCGCAGTTCGCTTCGCTGTCGGTTGCCATTCCGGTCAACGCGCTGCTTCAGAGCCGCTTTGATAATGTTGAAATCAGCGAAGTGAACATGAGCTTTGTTTCGGTTGACGGAAGTAAGACCGCTGTTTTAGAGCGCATCGCGCTCGACAGAACGGAAGTAAAAGCGGGCGAGAGTTTTGAAGTTCAAGCATTTATCAGAACAAACACCGGCAAAGTTTTTTCGCAGAAAATTCCGGTCACAATTCCTGCCGATACGCCGAGCGGCGCGTTGACGATTACGGTCGGCGACGGCGGCTCGATTCAGCAAACGGCGGCTTCGCGCCAATTCGTGCCGAAGGATTTGGGCGAGCTTGTTAAAACTCTAAACGAAATTAAAAAATCAGACCGGCTTTACGTGCAGACTTCCCGCGTAACGAACGGCGCGATTATCGGCGCCAATGAAATGCCCAATCTTCCGCCTTCGATGCTGGCGACTTTGAATAATGACCGAACAGCCGGCGGCTTCAAACCAACGGTTTTGACCGTTTTAACCGAACATGAACTTGCCCCCGCCGAATATATAATTTCAGGTCAACAGGTTTTGACAATTGAAGTGATTAAGTAGATATCGGATGTTACATGCCAGAGACAACTTCCAGCATCTAATACCTAGCATCTGACATCTATTTTATGAATAATTTACCCAAACTTCTTGAAGCGACAAGTTTTGCCGCACAAAAACATACCGCTCAAAAACGAAAAGGCGCAGACAGGCAGCCGTATATTAATCATCCGCTGGAAGTAGCGAATTTATTAGCAAATGTCGGAAAAGTTGATGATTATGACATCTTAATCGCCGCCGTTTTGCACGATACCATCGAAGACACAAATACGACTAAAGAAGATATTGCCAAGCTTTTCGGAAATAAAGTCGCTGAAATAGTTTTGGAGTTAACCGACGATAAATCTCTACCGAAAGCTGAGCGAAAACGACTGCAAATCGAACACGCGCCACACATCTCTATTGAAGCAAAGCAAGTAAAACTTTGCGACAAAATCAGCAACATCCGCGACATTACCGAAAATCCGCCACACGATTGGTCGAACGAAAGGCGAATTGAATACGTTGAATGGGGCGAAAAGGTTGTCGCCGGACTTCGCGGCGCTAATAAGAATTTAGAAAATTATTTTGATGAATTGGTCGGGCAAGCCAAACATAACTTGATATAGCTCAGTAAGTCTCAATCGTCCACTCAGGCAAAATATCTCTCATTAAAAAAGGAGCGGGAAGCCAAAAACTTCTTGCTCCTTTTTTATTAAATTCAACCTAACTTAAAAATCAAATCTAACGCCGAGTTGAAACTCGCGGTTATAACTTGAATTAAAAGTGAATGAAGGCGAGCCGGAAACGAATATGCGCGGTGTGCCGAAGTTCGTCGTTTGCGTCAAACGTTGTGCGCCGCTCACCGTGCTAAAACCGTAAAGTGCGTTATTGACCGCTTGTACGTTTGCGCGGTTGAAAATGTTGAAGCCTTCCGCAAAGAGTGTGAGCCGGAATCGCTCGCCGAACCTGATGGCACGTCCGACGCGCAAATCAACTTGGTATGTCGGGGCGGTCGAGAATTCGTTTCTTCTCGTTCCGGGCGCACGGTCGTTGGCAGTATTGCCGTCGCCATTCGGGTCGCCCGAAACAGCCGCCGAATACGCGATGCCGGATTGCGCCGTAAAAATCCCGGTGAAAATATAATCGCTTAAAATCGCCCGAACAATTTTGTTTTCACTAAATTTGAACGTCCCTGTTTCATAAACCGGACTGAAAATGAAACGATGCCGAACGTCTAAATCCGAACGTCCGTACTCGCCCGTCAAATCGAATTGATTTTCGGCAATTTTCGCGTCATCGCCGCCGCCCGGAACAACCGAAGTTTGGTCGGGTTTATCATCTTTAGCTTTCGACAAAGTGTAGCTCGCGTTAAATTGCAAACGGTTGGCGAAACGACGATTTAGCTCAAACGTTAAACCTTGATAGAAAGAATTTGCAGTGCTTTCAAAAAGGCTGATGCGCTGGAAAGTCGGAATCGGACGCGCGCCTGAAAATCTTTGAACCGTTATAGTTTCGCCGGTCGCCGTCGCGCCGTTAAAAATCGGAACGGTGGTTGTTATCGGCGCGGATAGATTCGCGTTACGAGTGCGCGTCAAATCATCGCCGCGGAAAAGCGTGTATTGCACCGAAGCCGTCGTGTTGGCAAAAATCTCGCGCTCGAATTGCAAACGGGCTTGATGCGTGAACGGCTGTTTGTAATTCTTGTCGAACAGATAAAGATTGACCGGCGCCAGCGTCGCACCCGTCGGCGGGCTGGTGAATACATTCGGATACGTCGGACACAATGCCGGAGTCACTGTGCAATTAATGTCAATTGCCACAACTTGAATTCCGTTTTGCGAGTGCGCCGTTCCGGTGGTGATTGCGGGTGTGCGGGCGTAAAAAATCCCATAACCGCCGCGAATTACCGTTTTTTCGTCAAAGGCGTAACTTAAACCAAGGCGCGGCGCAATATTGTTTTTGTCAGAGGGGCGAAATCCAGTGTCAAAGCTCGCGGCAAGCAAAGCCGGATTCGGATTTTGGATCGGTGGTTTGGCAATCGTTTGATAATCGTAGCGTAAGCCGAGATTAAACGTTAGTTTCGGCGAAATGCGCCAATCGTCCTGCACGAAAAATCCGTATTCTGAACTGTTCGGATTCGTTGTTCCGCCAGAAGTGCCTGCTCCAGCAAAACTTTGGCGATAACGAGAAGGCGTTCCGGCGGCTAAATTTGCGTAGCTTGTAAAATTATATGAACCGCCGAAGAGTCCGGGAAAGAAATTGAAAATACGGTCGAACAACAAATCCGCGCCGTATTTCAGGCTGTGATTTCCGGCGATGTAAGTTTGGTTGTTGATAAATTGATAGCGCGTAATGGTCGTTTCCCGCGGGCTGAAATTATTGCGCCCAAAGTTGAAAGTTCCATCGTTTATTCCACCCGCGTTCGCCGTGACGGACGTTTCCGGGTTGTCGGAGTTTGCCAAGCCCGGCTCTTTGTCACGCGAATATTGAAAACGAAACTCGTTAAACCAATTTGCCGAAAGCGTCGAGGTCAAACTCGTCGAAAGCGTGGAAGTTTTGACATTGCTGTTGCCGGTGTGTTCTTCGGCGGAAAGGGGTCCTGAATTTTCAAGATTTGTTCCGACAAAATTCTGCTGGTTAAACCGCACCCAAAGCTGATTTTGCTCGTTAATGTTAAAATCGGTTTTAAACAAAAACGTATCTTGCTGGCGGTTGATATTATAAGAGTCGGTTCGGGTTCCGAGCAGAGTTTGAACGCTTACCGGAGCGAACGCTAATGAGCGCAAGACAACCGGATTCGGTAAATCAGAACGCTGACCCTCATACGCTGCGAAGAAAAATATGCGGTCTTTTTTTATCGGACCGGCGAATGTGCCGCCGAATTGATTGATTTGTCCGGCAGGACGTTCCCGGTTTGCCGCTACTAAATTCGGATTGCGAGCATTAAGCGATTCGTCGCGGAAATATTCAAACGCGCTGCCCGTAAATCTGTTCGTGCCGCTTTTGGTAACGACGTTGATTACGGCGCCCGCAGCACGTCCGAATTCCGCCGAGAAACCGTTTTGATTGACTTGAAATTCTTTGACCGTATCGACCGAAAACTGCGACGGAGCGCGTCCTGAACCGGTGCGTCCCGACGATTGTCCGAAAAAGGTGTTGTCGCTGCTCGTGCCGTCAATCTGCAAACTGTTGAGCGTTCCTTTCTGACCGCCGACCGCCAAATCGCCGGAGCGCGTCGGGTCGCGGACGATGCCGGGCGTGAGCGTGACAAAGTCTAAGAAATTACGCCCGTTGGTCGGGAGATTGATAATGCGGCGTTCTTCAACCGTCGAAGCAATCGAGGTGCGGGTCGTTTCCACACCTTCACCTGCCGAGTTAACGTCAACGACATTAACCGAACCACTCGCCGATACAACAATCTCGAGCGTATTTTGCGCGCCGACGGTAACTCTCACATTTTCATACGTTGCTGCGCCGAAACCTTGCCCGGCAGCAGTTGTTACCGTGTAATTTCCGGGCGGCAAAAGAGGCAGAACAAAATTGCCGTCGACGGTTGTATTAACATTTTTCTCAAGACCGGTATCTTGATTTTTGGCACTGACAGTTACACTTGCCACCGCCGCGCCGTTCGGATCAACAACACGCCCTTCGATGTTGCCGGTCGTCGCCTGCGATTGAGAAAATACGCCTTGCGTAAGCAGTAAAA
>JALZOH010000494.1 GCA_030857305.1 Acidobacteriota bacterium | reverse complement strand
AATACAACAATATTGCCGGCGGAAGCGCATTTGAGAATGAAATTGACGACGGTTTCGATTCAGCCGCCACCGGCGGAGAATGTACCGCAAACAGCGGCAGCTGCATCAATATCAACAAATTTATTAACAATGAATCCGTCATAAATCAAGACGTAGTAATTTGGTATGGAGCGCATTTTTCACACGCTAACAACGGAGAAAATCTGCTCAGTCCCGAAAGGGATGCGGGAGTAATTTCCGGCGAGCATGTTGTCGGACCTGATATTCGTCCGGTACGTTGGTAAATATTACAATTTTTTATTTTTTGTAATGCTAAGGAAAGGTGAGTTTATAGTTAAACTCGTCTTTTATATTAGTTAATAGCCAAGCCCCAGTTATCTTTGAAAGATATAAACAGCTTTTTCCTTTGGCAATTCGTGGGAAAAATGAGAAAATCCCTCTTTGTGAAAAATCTTTGTCAATTTTTATTATTTTGTCCTTAACGAATGTTACACGCGGAACTTGTCGAAAAACTTTTTGCGGGTGAACCGCGCGCCGTCGCCCGCGCAATTTCGAAAATCGAAAATGGTGCGGAAGACGCCTCCAAGCTAATGAAAGAAGTTTTTCCGAAAACGGGAAACGCTTTAATCATCGGCGTCACCGGCTCGCCCGGCGCAGGAAAATCTTCGCTCGTTGATAAACTCGCTCTTTTCTACCGCGAACAGGGGAGCAAAATCGGAATCGTTTGCATTGATCCTTCAAGTCCGTTTACGGGCGGCGCAATTTTAGGCGACCGAATTCGTATGCAGACGCTCGGGCTTGATAAAAATGTTTTTATCCGTTCGATGGCGACGCGCGGCAATCTCGGGGGGCTTTCGCGCGCGACCGTTGACGCGGTAGCAATTTTAGACGCGGCGGGTTTTGATAAAATCATCGTCGAAACCGTCGGCGTTGGGCAGGACGAAGTTGAAATTGTCAAAACGGCTGACGTTTCAGTCGTCGTTCTTGTTCCCGGAATGGGCGACGACATTCAGGCAATCAAAGCGGGAATTATGGAAATCGGTGATGTTTTTGTTATTAACAAAGCCGACCGCGAAGGCGTTCTCAGAACGGAGAAGGAACTCGAATCATTGCTTAGCTTGGCGCATCGCCCCGATTTTTGGAATTCGCCGATCGTCAAAACCGTGGCAACGGAAAACAAAGGCATCGAAGATTTATCAAAAGCCATCGAAAGTTACAACGAATTTCAAAAACAAGGTGAAGCAAGTTTAACTCGCCGAAAAGATGTTGCCCGTTGGAGATTACTGGAGTTACTACGGGAAACTCTTCTTGCCAGAGCTCTTAACGCAAACGGAATAAGCGAGAAATTAGAAAATTTAGCGTTAGAAGTTGCCGAAAAAAAACGCGATCCGTATTCGGCGGTTGAAGATTTATTAAGATAATTGGTTATGAATAAATATCGTTTCTCAGTTATTGTTGAAAAAGATGAAGACGGGTATTTCGCTTCGTGTCACGAGTTGCAGGGGTGTTATACGCAAGGCGAAACTTACGAAGAGGTTATCGCAAATATTAAAGACGCTATTTTCTTACATATTGAAGATAGAGTTGAAACAGGTGAAGAGATTCCCCAAGCAGAGGCAGTTAGTTTGACTTTGATGGATGTGGCAGTGTGAACGAGAAGCTTCCAAGAATCTCAGCTTCGGAAATCATAAAAGTGTTGGAGAAAATCGGTTTTGTTCTTGCACGACAAACAGGAAGTCATAAAATTTACAAAAATAACGAAGGCAAACGTGCGACAGTTCCATTCCATTCAAGCAAAATTCTTCATCCGAAAGTTCTAAAAAGCATTTTGAAAGAAGCCGGAATAGGTGCGGAAGAGCTAAAAAATTTACTGAAGTGAAAATGAAAATCAGTCATTTAGGTATCGCTACAAAAAATATTGATGAAGCATTAAAGTTTTGGCAGGACGCGCTTGGGCTTGAAAATATTCATACGGAGACGGTCGAAGACCAAAAAGTGCGCGTGGCGATGCTGCCGATTGGCGACACGAGAATTGAATTGTTGGAAGCGACGGCGGACGATTCACCGATTGCGAAATTCGTGGAAAAACGCGGCGGCGGAATTCATCATATCGCTGTTGAAGTGGAAAATATCGAAGAAACTCTGGCGAAACTAAAACGGAATGGAGCGCGTTTAATCGATGAAAGTCCAAGAATGGGAGCGGAAGATTGTTTAATCGCATTCGTCCATCCATCATCGACAAACGGCGTTTTACTGGAATTAATACAAAAACAGTGAACAGTCAATAAAAAGAGAGGATTTAATACATTGAATAATTTAACAAAAGGATTAATTGTGATCGTTGCAATTTTGGCAATCGGCGCGGGACTCGTATTTTGGAAAACAAAAGTTGCCGGACATGGCGAAGAA
>JALZOH010000493.1 GCA_030857305.1 Acidobacteriota bacterium | reverse complement strand
GGCGGTCCGACCGAAATTTTGAACACTTTTGTCGAAGCTTCAAAAACAAAAGACATCGAAGCAATGAAAAGGGCGCTTTCAAAAGGTACGATGAGTTTGATTGAACAATCCGCCCAAAAGAAAAACACGAGTGTTGATGAACTTTTGAAAAATGAACAAGGCACACTGGTTAGAGAATTGCCTGAAACGCGCAACGAAAAAATAGAGGGAGACATGGCAACCCTCGAAGTTAAAAATGTCGAAACGGGTGAGTTTGACGAAATTCCGTTTGTAAAAGAAGGCGGTGCGTGGAGACTTGCGCTCGACGAGATTGTAGAGGAAATAAACGATGAAGAAACGAGTGTGCCAACAGTTGAAGATACGAGCAACTCGAACGCTTCAAAACCGGGCGGCGGCACAAAGCCGAATGCGGCGGCAAACAAGCCAGGAACAAACAAAAATCAGTAAATCTCAGGGGAAAAATTTGTGACAGTTATAAAACCTTTTCGTGCTTTGCGCCCCGCCCCCGAGCAGGCGAAGCAAGTTTCCTGCGTGCCTTACGATGTAGTTTATGAACGCGAAGTACGCGCTTTTATCAGTGAAAACCCACTTAGTTTCCTGCGTGTAACGCGACCAGAAGCAGAGTTTTCCGAAAATGAAAATCCCGACAGTCCGAAAGTTTTCGCGCGTGCCAGGGAGAATCTGCAAAAGTTTATTAATGACGAAATTTTTTCAAGCGAACCGGAATCATCTATTTATATTTATTGCCTTTCAACTGACAAGCACGTCCAAACCGGCGTTGTTGCCTGTTGCTCGCTTGATGAATATGAACTCGGGAAAATTAAGAAGCACGAAAAAACTCGTCCTGATAAAGTCGAAGACCGAACGGGTCATATGGTTGCGCTGAACGCCCAAACCGGCTTGATTTTTCTTGCCTTTCGCAACACCGAAAAGATAAAAAAGTTAATTTTTGAAACCACGCAAAGCAAGCCGATTTATAATTTTTACTGCTCGGACGGCGTCAAACAGACGGTTTGGCGCGCTGCAATGACCGAAGATTTTGTTTCCGGTTTTACGGAAGTACCTGCGCTTTATATTGCCGACGGTCATCATCGTTTAGAAAGCGCACTGCTTGCCAGAGAGATTCTACGCGAAAAAAATCCGCATCATACGGGGGCGGAAGATTACAATTTTGTCGTGGCAGGTATGTTTCCGTCAGAAGACTTACGGATTTTGGCTTACAACCGAGTGGTTAAAGACCTTAATAATTTGAGCGAAGCGGAATTTTTTCAAAAGGCGCGCGAGAATTTTTTCATCACGGAAACGAGCGAAAAAGTTCCTGCGAGAAAGAACGAGTTTTGTCTTTATACCGGCGCTAAATGGTACAAATTAAACTTTGCCGCGCAGCGCGCACGCCAGCTTAACGTCATTGAGCGGCTCGATGTAAGTATTTTACAGAATTTTTTGCTCGCTCCGATTCTCGGCATTGAAGACCCGCGAACAGATCGGCGCATCGGATTTGTCGGCGGCGCGCGCGGCACGGACGAACTCGAAAAAATTGTCGATGAAAGCACGGCAAAACTCGCTGTTTCAATGTTTCCGACAACAATGGACGAACTTTTCGCCGTTTCCGATATGGGTGAGATTATGCCACCGAAATCAACTTGGTTTGAGCCAAAGCTGAAAGATGGTTTGCTGGTTCATCTTATTTAGTTCGAAGTTCAAAGTTCAAAATCCAAAGTTAAAGAGCAAGCCCACTTTGGACATTGGACTTTAGACTTTGGACTTTTATTTTATGCTCGAAACCAACCGACTCGTTTTGCGACCGCTTGAAAAACGCGATGTTGACGCGATTTTTGCAATGCGGAGCGACCTGGAAGTGATGCGTTTTATTCGTGAGCCGCAAAATCGAACCGAGTCGGTTAGTTGGATAAAACTTGTTTCGAGTCGTTGGAAAACGGAAAAAATCGGATTTTGCGCGGTAATTGAAAAACGAACAAAAGATTTCGTCGGTTGGTGCGGAATTTGGCGGCTTGAAGAAACCAGAGAATTCGAAGTCGGCTATGCAATTGCCAAACAGTATTGGGGAAACGGTTTGGCGACCGAAGCCTCGCTCAGATTTTTAGAATACGCTTTTGAGCGTCTAAAACCCGATAAAATCGTTGCAGTTGCGCGTCCTGAAAACGCGGCTTCAAGGCGCGTAATGGAAAAGCTCGGAATGAGTTTTGTCACAACAGGCACATTTTATGAGCAAACTTTAGTGCAATATGCGCTTACCAGCGATGAGTTTTTCAGACAAAATCATAAAGTTGCAGGGACGCAAACGATTTTTAATCAATAAAGTTTAATTGGCGTTCACCCACAATAATATTTTCCATTCATTGTGTCTTTGCGTTAAATTTTTCTTATGCTTGAAACCGAAAGACTTTTTA
>JALZOH010000085.1 GCA_030857305.1 Acidobacteriota bacterium | reverse complement strand
TAATTATTTACTCTCAGCGAACCAAAATTCGTCGGGCAACTCATCGTCAAAATCGTCGCTCGTCCAAACTTGTCCTTCTCTTAAACCTAAAATGCGTTGTTTCGGTTCAAACTTTTCAATTGGCACAAGACGCGCTAAGGGTTCGCCGTTTTCTTCTATCACGACTTCATCACCATTACGCGTTAAAGCGATGATGGTTTGAATTTAAACTTCATTAATGCTAACGGTTTTTGTCATTTTTACTTCACCTTGACTCCTGCTTAATTTAACGTCAGTTTAGGTTTTTCAAATAAAAATCCAATGTCTGAAAATACATTCATATCGGCGGAACTTTTTTGATTTCGCGGTGTCTAACAAAATGGAAAAAAGTTTGCGCTGGCTGCAATTAATTTTTCAGCTGCCGTTCTCTAATTTGTATCTGACTGAATAAATTGAAAAGGAGTTTTATTTTATGCTGTATTTCCAACGCTATTTTGCCTCTGCTTTAATCGTTTTTGTTTTGTTGTTTTCCGTCTGCGCACTGCCCGAAAATGTTTCGGCTCGCAGTTGTCCGAGTGAGCCGCCCGACTCGCTGCTCACGCTTTATTTGAAAAGCGATTTGATTGTCGTCGCTTCGATTGAAAGCGAGAAGGTTTTGAAAATGACCAGTGAATATGAGTATGGCTCTTATTTTGACGTGGAAAAAATTCTGGACGTGTCTGATACATTGAAAGGTTCGAGGAAGGGTCAAACGGCTTACGTTATATCGCAATACGAACCAAAAGATTCTAAAATTATCGGCGATGAGTCCAGCAAAATGGCTTCCTCCGAAGAAACCGATGATTTTCTGAGCATCGGTCACAAAGCTTTATTTTTCCTGGTTAAGAATGCAGAAAACAACTCTTACGAACTTGCCGATTATGGTTCGGCAATCAAGAAATTAAGCGATCACGATTTGAGTATTTATCTCAAGCGCATCAAAGAATTAAAGAAGATTACAGAAGCCAAGAAAAATCAGCTTACAAGACTTACCGAATGGCTTGTGCAATTGGTTGAAGAACCGGTTACACGTGATGAAGGGACGTCGGATTTGCAGGCAAGTTTTATGGCTCTCGAATATGAGCGGCAGGAGTCGGAAGAAGAAACTGTGGTAAACAAAGATGACAAAGGAGCAAACGCGGAGGAGGAGGCTGCAGTCGAAGAATCAGTTTTCCCCGATAAAAACTTTAGAGCCGGAAACACGTCTGAAATTGCCAAAATTTTAATTGATTCGCAGAAGAATCGTCTCTCAAGCGTGCTGTCCCATTCGATAAATATTCATTTAGCCAAGTTAAACAATATCGAAAATGAAGAAGAAATCATGCCTGATTACGAACTGATAATGTTAGTCGGTCATTGGAACAAAACTTATCTGGCGATGAATTCCTATGCCGTTTTGCAAAACTCCGGCAATACAAACCCCCGCAAAACATCGTATCTTTTGAATCTCATCGCTTATTTATTTAATGATGAAAAACTTTTTTCCATCGTTAGCAATTATGAATACGCGGCGGCTCAACCTGAAAATGAGATGACCGAATATCCTGAAGAGGAAGAAGTTTCATCAGTCGGAGAAGTTTCTGATGCGCCGGTTGTGCCGGAAACTTCCGGGGAAATTCAAGAAGCAGAAACACTTTCCCAACAAACTGTCGAGGGAATTGTACCTGCCGATAAAATGCAAAACCAGACTGAAGCGGTTGAAAAAGAAGTTCGAAAAATAACTTTTAAGCAGTATAAAGAAATACTTTGGGACAATTTTGCAAAGCAATACGGAATCGTTATCGCGCAAAGCAATATCGCCAAATAAAAAGAAAGAGCCGCAAATATAACAGAAGTTTGCGGCTCTTTTCAAGTTAATTACTTTTGAAATTTTATCGTCTGGTTAATTCAGCCGGAAGCTGTTTGTCAACTACCGGACGCGTCTGTAAATCCGCAATTTCCCACATCGTTAAAAAGATTGTCCGCGAAACTTTTTCCATTTTCCGGTAATCAATCTTGTCGGCGTGGTCTGACGCCTGGTGATAATCTTCATGTTCTCCATCAAACCAAAAAACAATTGGAATGCCGTTGACCGCATAATGGTAATGGTCGGAGCGGAAAAAGAATTGATTCGTATCTTTCGGGTCGTCATATTTATAATTGTAACCGAGCTTTAAGAACGAATCGTTAATCGACTTTGTTACCTCGCCGAGTTTTGAGCTCATCATTTCGGAGCCAATGACGTAAATTTCGTCTTCGCCCGAAAGGCTTTTATTTTTCGGATTGGTGTCAGTCGTTTTGCGGCTGCGTCCAATCATATCGATGTTCAGTTGCGCAACGACATTTTTTATATTGACGGTCGGAAATTTATTGAAATATTTGCTGCCCCAGAGTCCTTTTTCTTCGCCCGCGTGCCAGACCAGCAAAACCGAACGTTTGGGTCGTTTCGTAGCTTTTGCCAACGCTTCGCCGATTGCCAAAACCGCTACCGTTCCCGAACCGTCGTCGTCCGCGCCGTTCCAGATTTTATCCGCGCCCTGCGCGTTCGGTCTGATGCCGTCATGGTCGTAGTGCGCGCCGACGGCAACCATCTCATTTTTAAGCTGAGAATCACTGCCTTCCCACAGAGCGACGACGTTTTGCGTCATCGTAACTTCCTTTTTCGCCGTGACGGAAATATTCATCTTTTTATTCGCAGAAAAATTAAAAGCGTTCAAAGGCGCGGCTGAAGCATAAGTTTCGGTAATCTTAGGAAGGTTCATTATTTCGCCATCAAACACATTCGCGGCGGCTTTTTCCGTTAAATAAATCGTTGGTATGCTCGCGTCATCGGTTGATTCACGCAGTTTTTCCACGGCGAACCTGCCATTCTCGCGGAAGCGTCGAAGATTTCCCCAACCAGCTTGTAAATTCGGTGTTGAAACAACGATTAAACCTACCGCCCCCTTTTGTTTTACATAGGTTTGTGGGTCTGCCCAATCTTCGCCGTATTTTCCACTCGAAGACAATTCCTGCGGATTTAAACCGCGCGGATAATTATCGCTGTAAATAACAACGGTTTTGCCGCGGACATCCATATTTTTGAGCGGGTCAATGTTTTTTGATTTGACAAACCAGCCGTTGCCCGCAAAAACGAGCGGAGCATTGACCGCGCCGGAATTAGCGTCGGCGAGAAAATCCGTCCCGTATGTTAATTTTTGACCGTTTAGCTCGACCTGCGCCTTCTCCGGATCAACCTGATTACGCACAAGCGCGATTTTCTGAAAAAATGTTCCGTCGTCGCCCGCCGGCTTAAAACCCCAGCGCGAGAGCAGCGTCGCCATAAATTTCGCCGTTATATCAAGCCCGCGCGAAGGCGTGTTGCGTCCTTCCATTTCGTCAGAGGCGACAAAATACAGATAATCTTTCAGCTGGGCAGCCGTGATCGTGTCCGATGCGTTGCGTGCCGGAGATTTCGCTTTTGTCGCAGTTTGCGCCGAAGCCGAAGATTGAAAGATAAAGGTAAATAATAGAAAAAGTGCTAGTAAATTTTTTTTCATTTTTTCTCCAGGATAAAAGTAGATGTCGGATACTTGATGTTGGTTTCGTCCAATATCTAACGTCCGGCGTTTAACTTTTGATGTGTTAGATTCTACGTGAGGTTGGTTGAAATTGTTTCGCTTCTGACGGCAACGATTGAAATTTTGTTTTGATTGGCGAGTTTGAACATTTCCTCTTTATCTAAAATCAGAGTTTTCTGCGCAGTCAAACAAAGGCAGGTTGCGCCTGATTCAATCATTGCTTGAATCGTCGGAACGCCGACGACCGGAACGTCAAAGCGCATGTCCTGGTTCGGTTTGGAGACTTTGATAACCGTTAATTTTCCTTTGGCGAGTTCTCCGGCGCGCCTTATTACCGCGTCTGTTCCTTCCATTGCCTCAACCGCCACGCACGCTTTGGCGCGGACAACAATCGTTTGTCCCAAATCGAGCCGCGCAATTTCATTGGCTATTTTCAAGCCGTATTCGATATTTCCTTCTTCTGTATCGTCAGGCTCACGCTTTGTGAGAACCCCTTCTTGAGCGAGTTGTTCTTGAATAAAATAAGTTGAATCAATCAATTCAATTTTTTCGCGCGCCATTTCATCCGCAATACCGCCAATCAGCGCGTCCGTATTTCTCTGCGGCAAATTCCAGAGCATTTTTATCATTCGCAAATCCGGCAAGGAGCCGGAAAATATCTGAACATGTTTTACTTGTCCCGCCATCATCGCCTTAGAGACGCCTTCACTTTTAAAAAACGAAATCATTTTCCCGAGTTGTCCGATGCCGACCCAAATTAACTTTTCAGCAACCTGTTCAATTTTCGGGTCTGTTTCTTCCTTGATGGCGACCACCGCCAAAGCCGCGCCTTGTTTTCGCGCGCCTTCGATGACAAGAAAGGGGAATTTACCGTTGCCGGCAATCAAACCGAATTTCATAAGTTAGCAGTCAGTAGACAGCATTCAGCAGTCAGTAAAAGCGCGATTTGCACTCAGCATCGACTACTTATTCACCAAAGGCTTGCAAAACTTCATCGGCGTGCTCTTCAACTTTTACTTTATCGAAAACTTTTTTGATTTTGCCTGTCTCGTCAATCAAAAACGTCTTTCGCAAAACACCTGTGTAAGCTTTGCCCATAAATTGCTTTTCGCCGTAACTTCCAAAAGCGTCGGCAATGGCGTGGTCGGTGTCGGCGAGTAATGTAAACGGTAAATTATATTTTGAGATAAACTTCCGGTGGGACTTTTCATCGTCCGCCGAAACGCCCAAAACTTTGATGGCTTTTGCTTCAAAAGCCGCAAAGCCGTCGCGCAGAGAACAAGCTTGTTTCGTGCAGCCGGGCGTGTCGTCTTTTGGATAAAAATATAAAACTACTTTTTGACCTTGTAACGCGGAAAGTTTTACTTCCTCGCCGTTTTGGTCACTAACGGTAAAATCAGGCGCGGCATCTCCTTCTTTAAGCATAATTTTCACCAAATGTGTGTAAAATAAAGTTTCGCTCGAATTGTAACACGGCGGGTAAAAAAAGATGAAAATGCTGACCGAAACAAGAGCCTTGAACGAGTTAAGCAAGCTCAAAACGGTTTATCAAAATTTTATAAAAACAAATTATGAGCAAAACGCGGAAAATTGCGAAACTTGTCCGACGAAAGGCTCGTGTTGTCTGGACGCGCATTTTGTGAATGTTCATATTACGCGTCTGGAAGCCGTCGCTATTGGTGACACTCTTGGAAAATTAGACGTAGAAAAGCAGAAGGAAGTTTATCAGCGAGCTGAAGAAGCAGTAGAGAAATACGATTTAAAGACGGACGGTGATACTTTTTTACAAACCTTCGCGTGTCCGCTTTTTGAAAAAGGCTTTGGCTGTCTTGTCCATCAGAAAGCAAAACCCGCGCCGTGTATCTCTCACGCTTGTTATGAAAATCAAGCAGACTTACCGCCTGAAATATTGCAGGAGCAAATCGAAAAGCGGATAGAAAATTTTAATAAAAGAACTTACGGCAACGCCTGGTCGTGGCTACCGGTTCCGATTTGGCTGGATTTGATCAATCCGTTCAAGGCGAAATCAACTACAGATGAACACCGATAAAACCAAATATAAAATCTGATATTTCTTATCTGTGTTCATCCGAAGCGGGATGGTTGATTTATTATTAAAAATAAAATCGCGCGAAGTAATAAAGAATCGGTGCATTAAAAAGCAAACTGTCAAGGCGATCAAGCAATCCACCGTGTCCGGGCAAAGTATTTGCCGCATCCTTTACGCCCACGCCGCGTTTCATCGCGCTCTCTGCCAAATCGCCTGCGACACCCGCCACCGCCATGACAATCGCCAATGGAATCGAAACTTTATAAGGTAATTCGGGAAAGAACAAGAAGGTTGAAAGCGCGGCAAAACCAACCGCCAATAAAATTCCGCCGATGAAACCTTCCCAGGTTTTTCCGGGGCTGATTTTTGGGGCGAGTTTATGTTTGCCAAAATTTTTTCCGATAAAATACGCGCCCGTGTCCGAGCCGAAATTGACTAGAAAAAAAAAGCCGAGAAGTTTTGTCGAAAGACCGGGCAAATTCTCGAAACCGACGCGCGTCGCAACGAGAAATCCGCCCAGAAATACAATGTATAAAACGCCCAAAACGGTTACGCCGATGCCGATCAGCATTTTTGAGAAATCTTTCTGAAAGCGAAACATCTGCGTGATGAGAACGGCAAACAGAAAAAACGTCAGCGTTAAAAGTAATAAATCAGGAGCATTTGTTGGCGCATCGAAAACGAATGCCACAAAAAAAGTTGCCGCGCCTAAGTATGCGATTGAAGCGTCGGCTTTAAGTTCAAGTTTTTTAGTTAAGGTAAAAAATTCAAAAAGTCCGGCGCTAAAAGCTAAGGCGGCAATCAAGAGAAAAAGCCAATTTGCCTGCGAAAGGTGCGGCAGAAAAAAGGGCAGAACGATTGATAAAATTAAAATAGGAAGCGCGACGAGCGCGGTTAAAAGGCGAGATTTCATAAAGTAGTGAGCAATAAGCAGAAAACAGTGAAAACATTTCCGTTCACTGCTTTCTGCTTACTTGCTTTCAATTCCTCCAAAGCGGCGTTCACGCTTTTGGAAATTTAAAATAGCTTCAAAAATATCTTTGCGGCGAAAATCCGGGAAAAGTGTTTCGGTCACATATATCTCGCTATAAGCGAGCTGCCACAGCAGAAAATTGGAAATCCGCATCTCGCCGCTGGTTCGTATCAGCAAATCGACTTCAGGCAAATTGCTTGTGTAAAGATTTTCTTCAATGTCGGCTTCGTCTAAATCCTCAAAAGAATTGCCGTTTTCCAAAAATTTTTGCGCGGCTTTGCGGCATGCTTCAACGATCTCGGCGCGTCCGCCGTAATTTAGCGCAATACTCAAAATCGTTCCGGTATTATTTTGCGTTTTTTCCATCGCCACAGACACTTCGCGCTGCACGTCCGCCGGAAGACCGTCAATTTTTCCAATTGCTTGAAAGCGAATATTTTGGTTATGAACTTCCTTGAGCTCGCTTCGCAAATATCTGATTAACATCTGCATCAACGCGCCGACTTCATCTGCCGGACGCTTCCAGTTTTCCGTCGAAAATGCGTAAAGCGTCAAAGCCTTCAACCCGATTCGCGCACTCGTATCAAGCAAGGTGCGCACCGATTCAACGCCGGCGCGATGTCCGAAGACGCGAGGTTTTCCGCGCTGTTTCGCCCACCGCCCGTTGCCGTCCATAATGACTGCCACGTGATTTGGAAGCCGTGCCAAATCAATCGCCGCGAGAAGCTCTGCTTCGATTGATTTTGGTTTGATGACTTCGGCAAAGTTTTCGCGCATTTTTTAAAAAATTAACAGGGATGAAGACGAGAGATAGGGAATAAAGTGAAAAGAAAAATACAGAAAACCCTTTTTTTTCTGTTCACGCTATACATCCATATTAATTTAATTTCCTTTTCTCCACTTTGACAATTGCTTCTACGTTTATTTGACCGTAAATATGCGGGTAAGTTTCCTCGTTCGTTGAAGGTTCATTAACGAGTTTTGAACTCAGCTTTTCTGTTTCAATAGTCAAAATCAAAATTTCCCTCGCCCCTTTGTAATACCTTTGCAAAACGCCCTCAAGTTGTTTGGCAAAACTACAGTGAATAAAGTTTTCGGTCTGTAAACTTTCGGCTTCGTAAAACTTCTTGTCTTCAAATTTTTCCCAAACTTCGGGCAGGACGACGTGGTAAATCAGCATTTTAATCTTTTGCTTCTTCGACGGCTTTGTGCAGTTCAAAAAACTTTTCGCGCACATACGGATCGAGTTTTTCGGTAAACTCGACGCTCAAGTTTTTGATTTTGATAATTTCCTGCACATCTGCCAAATCCTTTAAGCGATGCGGCGCGGTTATTC
>JALZOH010000492.1 GCA_030857305.1 Acidobacteriota bacterium | reverse complement strand
ACCCTGAACAATCAACTTCGGCGATTATCGTTCATCATCGAGAGGCGAAGTATTTTAATGTGGAGTAAAACATGTTTGATAAAACCAAAGTTAGAAAATTTATGTTCTTCTCATTAGGGATTGCGATTTCGTTAAGCATTCTTTACTTTTTGCAGCAAT
Organism: Acidobacteriota bacterium; assembly: GCA_030857305.1. Classification (GTDB taxonomy): domain Bacteria; phylum Acidobacteriota; class Blastocatellia; order Pyrinomonadales; family Pyrinomonadaceae. Next base: position 2,254 of record JALZOH010000492.1, on the reverse strand, counting down.
GGTTTGAACCGACAGTTGATTCAGAATTGTCAGGAAATAAAATCACTAAATTAGGCTTTTTGAAATTGCCGCGCGGCAAATAACAATCAACTTCGGCGATTATCGTGCATCAACGAGAGGCGAGATATTCTAATGTCAAATAAACACTATGACGCGAACGACCCTAAAGGACAAAATTTACGGGCAGATGTTTTGGGAAGAGTGGGACGAAGGGGAAGCCTACTGGTATGCTCCGATGGAAGGCGACGGCGGAGAACGGTTTGAGCTTTTGATTCGCGCCGATTCGGCGCTGGATTTTTTGACGGTTGCCGCGACGCATTCGACTTATAAAAGATTGCTGGAAAATATCAAATCCATTCGTGACGAAACGGTGCGCGAGGTTTTGAAAAATTCCCGCTCTCTGTTCAAAAAGAAGCGGCAGCGAGATTCAGCCGCCGAAACAATCAATAAGAATTTGCGGCTTTTTTCAACTAAAATTCATCAGGATTTGTCGGCGGAAATAAATTTTGCCGGGCAGGACGAAGAAGAGGCTGAAGAAGTTTTTTACGCGCTGATTGACGCGGACGGGAATTTGACGGAAGCGGGACTTCCCGAACTTTAAACCGAGATGTTCTGGAAAAGAAAAAACAAAGCGGCGCGGTTGGGCGTTGACGCGGCGCTCGAAGACGCTTCTTACGATACAGTCAAAGCGTTGGCGAAAAAACTCGGCTTAAATCCGAAATCGCGCCGAAAAACCGATGCGATTGCCGAAATCAGCCCGTTTTTGAACGGCACGGAAAAAGCCGTTAAACTTTTCAAGAGCCTCGACAATCTCCAACAAAAAGCGGTCGCCGAAGCGGTTTTTCACAAAGACAACGAATTTGACGACGGGCGTTTTGCCGCGAAATACGGCGCTAATCCGTCGTTCGGAAAACGGAAGGATTATTACGACGTTGACCCGACGTTGCTTTGTTTGTTTATTTTTTCGGACGAATACGGAAAATTTATCCCGAATGATTTAGCCGCCAAACTCAAGCCTTTTGTGCCGCGTCCGCAAGGTTTTTATCTCAAGACAATCGAAACTTTGCCCGAAACCATTACCGTAAAATTTCCCGAATGGAAACGAAAATCCGTTGCGGAAATTCCTTTGATCGTCCGCAAAACCGAAGGCGAAGCGTTGCAGGATTTCTGGGCGGTTTTGCGTTTGATTGAAAACAAAAAAATCTCGGTCAGCGATAAGACTTTTTATCCTTCGTCCGCTTCGACAAATGAAATTGTCGCCGTTCTGCGCGGCGGCGATTTTTACGAAATCAGGGAAGATAAAAATCGTTACCCGCAAATCGGCGCGATTAAAGGTTTCGCGTGGGCGATGATTTTGCAGGCATCGAAGCTGACAAATGTTTCCGCCAAACGGCTCGCCTTATCAAACGAAGGTCGCAAAATTTTGAGTCATCCGGCGCACGAAATCATCAAAAATCTCTGGCAAAGCTGGTATAAAAACACGCTGCTTGACGAATTCAACCGCGTTGACGAAATAAAGGGACAAAAACACAAAGGCAAAACGAATCTGACCGGCATCAAACCGCGCCGCGAATCGGTCGTCAACAGTTTTCAGCTTTGTCCCGTCGGCGAATGGATTGCGATTGACGAATTTTTTCGCTGCGTCCGACTCAATTTCGATTTTACGGTCGCCCGCGACGAATGGAATCTATATATCGCCGAAAGCGGTTACGGAAGTCTCGGCTACGAATACGGCGCGGATTTCGATAAATGGTATGTTTTCCAAGCCCGCTACATTCTGGCGGTTTTGTTTGAATACGCGGCGACGCTCGGTTTGATTGATGTCGCCTACATTCCGCCGTTTGACGCGCGGCACGATTATGGCGAACTCTGGGGAACGGACGATTTGGATTTTCTGAGCCGCTACGATGGTTTAAAATACATCCGCATCAACCATCTCGGCGCGTTTTGTTTCGATTTGGCGGGAACATATTCACCGCCGCAAATCGCCGACAGAAGTTCATTTACAATCTTACCGAATTTGCGAATAAAAATCGTCGGCGAATCATTAGCAGGCGGCGAGGAAATTTTTCTCGAAAATTTCGCCGAAAAAGAAGACGAAGCGACGTGGCGTTTGAGCCGCGAACTGACGATAAACGCGCTGGAAAATGGACAAAATATCGAAGCCCTGCGCGAATTTCTGGAAAGCCGCGAAGAACAGCTTCTGCCCGAAACGGTCGAAGGTTTTTTGCGCGAAACAAACCGCCGCGCCGCC
>JALZOH010000491.1 GCA_030857305.1 Acidobacteriota bacterium | reverse complement strand
TTTCCGAACCAAGCGCGGCACGAACTACGCCGGATGCAACGGCAACGGCTGAACCGCCGGAACTTCCGCCCGGAACGCGCTTAACGTCCCACGGATTTTTGACCGTTCCAAACGCGGAATTTTCGTTCGACGAACCCATCGCGAACTCATCCAAATTCGTTTTACCGATAATAATCGCGCCCGCGTTCAACAATTTTTCAACAGCTGTCGCGTTGTACTGCGGTCGGTATTTGCCGAGAATATGCGAGCCGCACGAAGTTTGCGAAAAGCTGGTGCAGATATTGTCTTTAACGGCAATTGCCACACCTTGCAGCGTTTGATTTCGGGCGGGAGATTTCTCAAGCTCTGCGGCACGATTTATTGCGTATTCGCGCTCAATTGCAAGAAACGAATTAAGCGTCGTGTTCAGTCTTTCGGCATTGTCTAAAGTTTTTTCGATGTTTGATTTGATTCCACTCATTTTAGTAGGTATTTTAGCCACAAAAGAACATAGAGGTTGATGAAAATTTTATGATTTTTCTCAAAAGCCTCTGTGTTCTTTTGTGGCTAAAAGATGTTTTTATTTTGGATCGTCAAAAATTTTATTAATCAACCATTTATCGTTTTGTTTAATTGTTTCAACTTTGATTTCTCGCTGCTGGCTGCGCGTGTCATCTCGCCAAAAAAGTACGACCTGAAAAACGGTTTTGTTTTCATTTTCAACCGCGCAGCTGCCGACACGAAACGCCTTTGGATAATCGTCAGTCGCCGTAAAATAATCTTTTGCTCCGTCTCGTTGATTGAGCAGTTCCTGCTTTAATTCATCGGTCAAAAATTTTTCACGCAGTTCAAGATTTTCGTCAGACGGCTTCATATCGCTGCCGAAGTGCAAGGAATAAAATTCTTTGACCGCTTGCCGAGAATCATTACAAACAGGATTTTCCAGATTTGGAACACTGCACGACAGAAGACAGAAGACGCAAAATAGAAAACAGAAGTCAAAAATTTTTAGCCGATTGAGAACAAACAACTGACAACTGGCAACTGATTTCATAAAACTTTCGGCACTTGAAAATGTCCCGCAACTGCCGAAGGCGCCTGGTCGAGCGCGCTTTTTTGCCCAAGCGATTGATGTGGAACATCTTCACGAATCGTCCGTGTTACCGCGCCTTCTTTAGTCAAACCGCCGATTGCCGGTTCAATTCTTTGCGTATCAAGTTCGTTTAACTGCTCGACGTATGCCACAATCTCCGCCATCTGCGGCGTATAAAGCGCAACTTCTTCATCGGTAATTTCTAAATGTGCAAGTTTGGCTATATTTCTTATATCCATAAATTTGTAAACCGTGAATATTAAATGGTAAATAGAATCTATAAATCCGGCTTTTGTCTATTCTTTATTCACCATTTTCTTTTTCCGTGCCAAACAACTACCCGCCGCGAGCAAAAATTGATAACGCAGATTATCGTCTTTAATCGAGTCAGCCGAGTGGCGAAGTTTCGGTGTTACTTCTTCCAAAGCCACTTCTTCTAGTTCAGAATCGGAAAGTGTTGAATTTGAAAATCCAGCGCGTTCCTGACGAATCGCTTCTTCGTCAATGCGAAACTCGATAAATGTTACGACGGCTTGTCCGAGCACGGAATTTATTTTGAAAATCATCTGTCCGCTCAGCGTTTCGAGATGTCTTTTCCAGGTTTTATCAGCCACCGACACAATTAAATGTTTATTGAAAAGCCGAAATGGAACAGTATGTTCGCCTAAAGCTTCGCCCGCGATTTTTCGCCAAGCCGCAAACGCTACCGCCTCGCGGACTTCATCCGTGTCTTCAAATTCTTTTAAAAGTTTTGGCAGCGAGCGAAAAAGGTCTTCCATTTTACATTCAAAATTTATCGGTTATCATTTATTTCCAAGAACTTATAAATGTTAAATGTTAAATGTTAAATATTCAATGTTAAAGCTTCCAAAATTAATTTTGGCTTCGGGAAGTCCGCGCCGCGCCGAAATTTTAACCGCCGTCGGCTGGGAATTTGAAAAACACACGGCAGACATTGACGAAACGGCATTGGTCAGCGAAAAACCTGAAGATTACGTTCAAAGATTGGCAAAAAACAAAGCTGAAACAGTTGCCGAAAAATATTCGGACGAGCTTGTTTTAGGAGCGGATACAATCGTTGTCGTCGGCGATAAAATCATTGGTAAGCCCAACGATTTTGCCGAAGCCGAAAGTATGCTGCAAGCGCTTTCTGGCAGGTGGCACGAAGTTTTAACCGGCGTTGCTTTAGTCAAGGTTTTAGACGGCAGATATAAAGTGAAAGTTGATCTGCAAAGGACACGTGTCAAATTTGCCAAAATTAATGATTCGGAATCAAAATTTTTAATCGAAAAAGGCGAGCCGCTCGATAAAGCCGGCGCTTATGCCGTGCAGGCACAAGCCGCAT
>JALZOH010000084.1 GCA_030857305.1 Acidobacteriota bacterium | reverse complement strand
AAAATTGTTGATGAAACTGAATGGAAACTACTCAAGGAAAACGTGCGCCGCGATTATGAAATCGTCGTGGAAACTTTTCAGAAAGTCGAGGATTGGGACGATGAAAAGGTTGGCGACGCGATAACAATCGTTGTACATACGGCGTATCATTTAGGCGCAATCAGGCAGATTATAAAAGGTCAAAAGTGAAAAAGATGAAATAGGAAAAGTTTTCTGCCAATTAACATTTACGTTTCCTTTTTCACATTTTTTTCACATTATCATATCTTCACATTAAATTATGAACAACTTATTTCACTTAGCGTTTCCCGTCAAAAATTTAGAAGAATCGCGCGCGTTTTACGGCGAAATTCTCGGCTGCGAAGAAGGCAGAAGCTCTGCTGCTTGGATTGATTTTAATCTTTTCGGGCATCAGATTGTCGCCCATCTCGCGCCCGAAAGCGCGGGCACCCGGCACCGCAACGAAGTTGATGCCGATCATGTTCCCGTCCCGCATTTCGGCATCGTTTTGCCGATGGATGAATTTCATAATCTGGCAAAACGCTTGAAAACAAAAGGCGTTGAATTTATTATCGAACCGAAAATTCGCTTTCAGGGCGAGACCGGTGAACAGGCGACGATGTTTTTTCTTGACCCGAGCGGTAATGCGCTGGAATTCAAGGCGTTTGCAGACTTTTCACAAGTTTTTGCTAAATAACGACTTAATACATTCTTCGGTATGAAAACTGCTGAAATTGTCATCATTGGCGGCGGCGTGGTCGGCGCGAGTGTCGCGTATCATTTAACGACGCGCGGCGCAAAAGATGTTCTGATTTTAGAGCGCGAAAATGAGCAGGGGAAAGGTTCAACCGGCAAAGCGACCGGCGGCGTGCGCGCTCAGTTTGAAACCGACATTAATATCAAGATGTCGCTTTACTCAATTGATTTTTTCAAGCAATTTAATGATTTGACCGGCGCCCGTTGCGGTTACGAACCGCGCGGTTATCTGTTTTTTGCGACTGACGAAATGCAGTTTGATTATTTGAAACGCAATGTTGAAAAGCAAAAGTTCCTGGGCGTGAAAGGTGTTGAAATCGTTGACCCAAAAACTATTGCCAAAATCGTCAAAGACTTAAACTGCACAGATATTAAGGGTGGAAGTTTCGGGGCAAACGATGGTTTTATTAATCCGCTCGGCGTGATGGAAGGTTTCACAAAGAAAGCCGAAGATATGGGCGCGAAAGTTTTGTGTGAAACAAAAGTTTTCGCAATCGAAACCAAAAACGGCAAAGTCAAAGCGGTGAAAACAAATCGGGGAAAAATTGAATGCGAAAAAGTTGTTTTGTGTTCGGGGGCGTGGGCGCGGGAACTTGCACGGACGGCGGAAATTGATTTACCGGTCGAGCCTCTGAAACGGCAAATTGTCTGGGCGAAAAGTGCGCGGGATTTTCAGGAAAATCTGCCGATGGTTATTGATTTAGGAAGCGGTTTTCATTTTCGTCCCGCCACAGAATCGGTCAGAGAAGTTTTGTTTGCTTATCCTGACAAAGACGAAAAGCCTTCATTTGATACAAATTTTGAAGAATCGTTTATCAATAAAGTTTATGAGAAAGCACGAAAACGCGCGCCGTTTTTAGCCGAAACCGAAGTCGTCAGAGAAAAATGTCGCGCCGGTCTTTATGAGAACACGCCTGACCATCACGCAATTTTGGGCGGTTGCGAAGTTACAAATCTTTACTTCGCAGGCGGTTTCAGCGGACACGGTGTAATGCACTCGCCTGCGACCGGCAGAGCGCTCGCGGAAATTATGCTTGACGGCAGAGCGAATTTTTTAGATGTATCGTGTTTAAGTTTGGAAAGATTTGCGAAGGGCGAACTTCTGCACGAAACAGCATTTATTTAAACAGTTATCAATCAACGAACAACTGATGACTGTTAACTAGTTTATGAAAACAGCAATTATACATCATCCGATTTATCAAAAGCATGACACGGGAGAAGGTCATCCCGAAACACCGAAGCGTTACGAAGTCATTATGAATGCGCTGCGCAGCAGTTCGAAATTTTGGAATTCGCTGGTCGAAATCGAAGCCAAACCTGTTTCGCGCGGAATTGTTCAGGCGTGTCATACAAAGAATCATTTTGAACACGTCGAAAAAGCGTTTGAATACGGGGAGACACGTCTTGATGCCGACACGATTGTTTCGATGCACTCGTTTGACGCGGCGCTCTACGCCGCAGGCGGCGCGTGCCGGGCGGTTGACGCGGTGATGAGCAGTGAAGCGCAAAACGCTTTTGTCGCTTGTCGTCCGCCCGGACACCACGCCACGGCGGAACACGCGATGGGCTTTTGTTTTTTCAATAATGCGGCGATTGCGGCGCGTTACGCCCAGAGCAAATATAAGGAAATCGAAAATATCGCAATCGTTGATTGGGATGTCCATCACGGCAACGGCACGCAGGGAATTTTCTTTGACGATCCGAGCGTGTTTTTCTTTTCGATGCATCAGTATCCGTGGTACCCGGGAACGGGTTCGCGCGGTGAAACGGGTTTCGGGCGCGGCAAAGGTTTTACGATGAATGTTCCGGTCAAAGCGCAGACTCCTGCAAAATCGCAAAAGCGGATGTTTGAAAATGCGATTGGCGATATTTCCCGCAATTATAAACCGGATTTGATAATAATTTCCGCCGGTTTCGACGCGCATATCGCAGACCCGCTCGGACAGCTTCTGCTCGAAGATCAGGATTTTATGCACCTGACAAAAATCGTTAAGCAATGGGCGAATGAAGTTTGCGCGGACAGAATAGTTTCGTGTCTGGAAGGCGGGTATAATCTGGAAACTTTGGGCGCAACGGTCAAAGCGCACGTCAGAGCGTTACAAACCTAAAACGAAATTACTTTTGTTAAAAATGTGTATGCGTTTATCAAAATAACACTGGCTTTTGTTGATGTCTCGCGGGTGTTTTGTTACACTTGCTCAAAAAATAACTCGGAAATTAAGAAGGAGAAAATGCGATGCCGAATCTTGAAGTTCCGTGTGTGCAGTGCAGGAAAACTTTTCTTTTTACGGAAAAAGAGCAGGAAAATTTTTATCGGCGAAATATGCCCGCGCCGCAGAGATGTTCAAAATGTCGTTCAAAAAAAGCGGCTTCCGGTGCGGATTCTGCGACGCGTTTTGAAATCATTTGCGACCACTGCGGCAAGCACGACCGCGTGCCGTTTCAACCGAAAGTCGGGCGCAGCATTTTATGCAAAGAATGTTTTCAGGCAAACCGTTCAAAAGTGGTAAGTGGTAAACGGTAAGTGGTAAGTAAAAAGCATCTTTTCTTTCACTTAGCACTAGGAAAAATTATGACGTTTGAAACTGTTAATTATCAATTGAACGAAAAGGTGGCGATTATCACTTTGAATCGTCCCGAAGCGCTCAATGCTTTGTCTTTGCAATTAACCAAAGATTTACGCGAGGCAATTAAAACAGCCGTCAAAGATAAAGCCCGAGCGGTTATTTTGACCGGTTCGGGACGCGCATTTTGTTCGGGCGGCGATTTGCGCGAGATGCAGTCGATGTGGCAGAAGGAAGGCAGAATCGAAGCCTTCTTGGAAGAACCCCTGAAAGCCTTGCACGATGTTATTTTGCTTATTCGGGAAACACCGATCCCGTTTGTCGCCGCCGTACAGGGCGTGTGCGCGGGCGCGGGAACAAATTTTGCGCTTGCCTGCGATTTGATTTTCGCGGCGGAAAACGCGAGTTTTAACGAGGCATTTGTGCGCCTCGGACTTTCGCCGGATTGTGGCGGAAGTTTTTTTCTGCCGCGCGCGGTTGGCGAAAAACTCGCGGCGGAGCTTTTTATGACGGGCGGTACGATTGATGCGAATCGCGCTGAACAAATCGGGATGATCAACCGCGTTGTGTCAGCCGAGAATTTGATGGAGGAAACATTACAGATGGCAAAAAAACTCGCGCTCGCGCCGACCGGCTCAATCGGACGAATAAAGAAAATGCTCAACGGTTCTTTTTCAAGCGATTTGCAGACGCAACTTGATTTGGAACACCGGATGCAAATCGAATCAGGCAAATCAAACGATTTTAAGGAAGGCATAACGGCATTTTTTGAAAAACGCGCCCCCAATTTTACGGGATCTTAAAAATTTATTTTATCGTAGAGGCAAGAAGCTGTTGGGTTTTCAAGCCTGACAGCTTTTTTATTGAAAAATTAAGAGCACAAAAAGCAAAGCTAAAAACAGTTTTTAATTTTTTCGTAATCCATTTTCCGTATTCTGCAGTTTATGAATCTGACTTATTGGCAATTAATCCGCGACAATCGTAATTTTCGCAATTTGCTCTGCGGACAATTCGTTTCCGAACTTGGCAACTGGTTTAACTTTATTGCCGGACTCGGTCTGGTGCGCCTTGTTTCCGACGCTTCGCCGAAAGCGGCGGGAATTTTATTTGTCTGTCGCTTGATTCCATTTGCACTTTTTTCGCCGATTGCCGGAACTTTTGTTGACCGATTTTCGCGGCGACAGGTGATGATTTTTTCGGACTTGACGCGGGTCGCTGTGGCTTTGATGTTTTTGTTTGTGACCAGCACGGAGAATTTGTGGATTGCTTATTTGGCAACGATTCTGCTTTCAACATTCGGCGCATTTTTTGATGGCGCGAAAAACGCGGCTACTCCGAATCTGACGGGCAAGGAAGGACTTCTGGCTGGAACTGCATTAATGTTTTCAACCAGGTTTCTTCTGATGGCAATCGGCTCGGCACTCGGCGGTTGGGCGGCGGCGGTCTTCGGTTACGAAATCGCTTTCCTCATTAATGCGGCTTCATTTTTAATTTCGGCTTATTCGGTTTGGCTGATTCCAGAAGAAGCGACACGGGAGACAGTGACTCATAAATTGCGAACGACGAATGAAGAATCGAGTGTGCCTCGCAGAGAATCTTTCCTGACCGAATTAAAAGAAGGTTTCAGCTACACAATCAAAAATCATTTTGCGCTGACGATTTTGATAATGAATGTTATCTGGGCAACGGGAGGCGGCGCGATAAACGTTATTTTCGAGCGAATGGGCGGCGTGTTTTTTGCCGGAAAGGAAAACTGGAATCCGGACATCGCCGTCGCAATGCTCTGGACGGCAAGCGGTTTTGGTTTGTTTTTGGGAATGATGATCGCCCATCGGGTTTCCGTTTATTTAGATCGGAAAAATTCGCACAGTTTTTTTATTGTCTGGACTTTGCTTGTGCATGGCGTTTTGTTTGCGGTTGCCGGTTATATGCCGAGTTTGTGGCTTTTTGCGGTTTTCACTTTTGTTTCAAGAACGATTGTCGGCGTCGAATATGCTGTTCAGGAAACGATGTTTCAGCGCAGTCTGCCCGATTATATTCGCGGACGGATTTCGACATTAGACAGAGGCGCGGAAATGACGATTTTTGGTTTGTCGAGTTATTTTTCGAGCGAGCTGATGTATTATCTTTCGCCGCAGATGCTAACGGTCATCTCCGGTATTTTGTCGGCAAGCGCGGGAGTTTTGTGGTTTGTCAGAATGCGAAGCGCGAAGACGAATGCTTACCGATATGAAGAAGTTTTGAGCGATGCTTGAATATAAAAACAAAGATTGACGCCGAAAAATTAAATCTTCCTTTTTAATTTCGATTAGGAACGCTTAATTCCTAAATCGTCGCAAATTTTTCTTGATAGAAATTCTTTAACTTCTCGGTGACGCGGAATTGCTGTCATTTTACCGTTCAGCGAATTCTTTTAAATCGTATGGCTGCCGCCTTCCCGAATAAAAATGCAGCCGAATTTTGCTAGATGACGAATCAGATCTGCGCGTTTCATTTCAAGCTGCCTGCAAAACCGCTCTTCTTTCGTTGCAGAATCCGTTAAATTCTTTTCCGCTTCGTCACGGTAGCATTCAAGCAAAAGATGCACTGCCTCCTTTAAATTTTCACGCACTTCTTCTATTGTTTCACCCTGCATATTGGCGCCCGGAAGCCCGGCGACGTAGCCAACGTAACCGCCTTCTTTCGCCTTTTCGTAAATTGCCGTTAATTTTAATTCCGCCATATTTTTATGCTTTTAGTAATTGTTTCGCAATTACCAGCCTTTGTATTTCTGAAGTCCCTTCGCCGATCGTGCAGAGCTTTGAATCACGCCAGTATTTCTCCGCCGGATAATCTTTCGTATACCCGTAGCCGCCGTGAATCTGGATTGATTCTTCGGAAACACGCACGGCGATTTCCGATGCGTAGAGTTTCGCCATTGCTGATTCTTTTGTTACACGTTTGTTATTATCCTTCAAATATGCGGCTTGCAAAGTTAAAAGGCGTGCGGCTTCAATCTGTGTTGCCATATCGGCGAGTTTGAATTGAATCGCTTGAAATTCGGCAATCGGCTGACCGAACTGCTGACGCTCTTTGGCATAACGAACCGCTGCTTCAAACGCGCCCTGCGCGATGCCGACCGATAAAGCTGCGATTGAAATGCGCCCGCCGTCAAGAATTTTCATCGCCTGCGTAAAGCCTTCGCCTTCGATGCCAAGCAAATTCTCTTCCGGCACATAACAATCTTCAAAAACAACCGAAGCCGTTTCCGAAGCGCGCATTCCGAGTTTGTTTTCCTTTTTGTCAGGGCGGAAGCCTTCCATTGATTTGTCAAAAATAAACGCCGAAATTCCCTTATTCCCCTTTTCCTTATTGGTGACGGCAACCGCCACGCAAGTATGGCAGGCAATCGCGTGCGTAATAAAGTTTTTCGAGCCGTTAACAAGAAATCCACCGTTGCTTTTCACGGCAGTGGTGCGTGTCCCAGAAGCGTCAGAGCCGGCGCCCGCTTCGGTCAAACCCCACGCGCCGAACGATTCGCCCTGCGCGAGCGGGACGAGATACTTTTGTTTTTGTTCCTCTGAGCCGAACATATAAATATGGTTCGAGCAAAGGGAATTATGCGCGGCAACACTTAAGCCGACCGAACCGTCAACGCGACTGATTTCCTCGATAATCGTCGCGTATTCGATATAACCCATTCCCGCGCCGCCGTATTCTTCCGGGAAAATTACGCCGAGCAGTCCGAGTTCGGCGAGCTTCGGGCGCAGTTCGACGGGGAAATGCTGCGTTTCGTCCCATTCCATTACATTCGGAAGAATTTCGCTTTCCGCAAATTCGCGAACGCTCATCTTTATTTGCTGTTGTTCTTCGTTTAATTCAAAGTTCATAGGTAAGTATTTGTTTGTGAAAAAGTTATTTAATTATAGCAAAAAACTCGTATAAAATAATCTGTAATGCCGACTCTCAAACAAATTTTTAAATGGATTTTAGCGATTGTTTTTGTCCTGGCGGGAATTTATCATTTCGCGAACCCGACGATTTATTTAAGAATTATGCCGCCGTATTTGCCTGCGCATCTAATCTTGATTTATCTAAGCGGATTTTTCCAAATAGTTTTAGGCGTTTTGCTGGTTGTGCCAAAGTTCACGCCGCGAGCCGCTTGGGGAATAATTGCGCTACTGATTGCGGTTTTTCCCGCCAATATTTATATGGCTATGAACACCGAGCTTTTCCCCGAAATAAATCCACTTTTAATTTGGCTCAGATTGCCGCTGCAATTTGTTATTATTGCTTGGGCTTATTTGTATATAAGTGAAAGTAAAAAAACAAAAATTAAATAAATTTATGGATTGGCAAAAAAACATTATTGAAAGCGACGAAGAAATAAAAAAGTTGCTGGCAAACACAAAACGCATCGTTGTTCTCGGGATTAAAACTGAAGCGCAATCTTCGCAACCCGCATTCTACGTTCCGCAGTATATGGAACGCGCCGGTTTCGAAATCGTCCCGGTTCCGGTTTATTACCCGGAAGTTACTGAAATTTTGGGAAAGAAGATTTATCGAAATCTGTCTGATATTCCCGGAGACATTGACCTTATCAACGTTTTTCGGCGTTCTCGAGATGTTCCCAAAC
>JALZOH010000083.1 GCA_030857305.1 Acidobacteriota bacterium | reverse complement strand
TAATCATAGTCAGTTATCAGTTATCAGTTATCAGTTATCAGTTATTAATTGTTGACTGATCACTGTTAACTGTTGACTGTTCTAGTTTTGGAATTACTCTTTTCAGTAACTCATTAAACGTGTTTGCAACCCGTGCGCCCGTTTCCATTACTTCTTCGTGATGAATCAATTCTTCGGTAATGCCTGCCGCCATATTTGTGATGCACGAAATTCCGATCACTTTCATTCCCTGATGACGCGCTGTAATTGCTTCGGGAACAGTCGACATCCCGACGGCATCAGTGCCGAAAAGCCTGAGCATCCGAATCTCGGAGGGAGTTTCATAACTCGGACCGGCAAGCCCGCAGTAAACTCCGCGCCGCAAAAAAGAATCAACCGGCTGTTTTTTTCCAGTTTCCAATTCTTTTCGCGCCGCTTTTTCCTGCGCCATTTTTTTCGCTTCGGCAATCACAATTTCCTGGTAATCGAGCGCGTAAACTTCCGTCATATCAGGAAACCGCTCGCCAAATCTTTCATCATTCTTGCCGCGCAGCGGATTAACGCACATCAGATTTATATGGTCACGAATCAGCATCAGAGTTCCCTGTTTGAAATCCGTATCGACACTGCCCGCCGCATTTGTCAAAATCAAATTTTTAATTCCGAGCGCGCCGAATGTGCGAACGGGGAAAACAACCTGCCGAATTTTGTAGCCTTCATAGAAATGAAATCGTCCTTGCTGAATGGCGACTGAAACGCCCGCCACTTCGCCCAGAACAAGTCGTCCGGCGTGTCCCTGAACAGTCGAACGCGCAAAATGCGGAATTTCCTCATAAGGAATTTGCACTGCGTTTTCGATTTCTTCAGCAAACGCCCCTAAACCACTTCCCAAAACCAGGGCGACTTTTATTTCCTTTTCGTATTTCGACCGGATAAATTCCGCCGTTTCCAGTGCTTTTTCGTAACTCATAAAAATACTTTTTATCGTTTTTTAAATCAATTATTTTTCTTTCCGATACGGAATGCCCAAAGCCTTCGGCGCGCGCGACCTGCCGATGAATCCCGCAAGCACAATAATCGTCAAAACATAGGGAATTATTTGGATAAATTGCACCGGAATATTTTCACCTGAAGCTAGTTTGATGTTGCTGAGGGGGATTGTCAGAGCTTCCATAAATCCGAAAAACAGACACGCAAAAAGCACCGGAATTGGTTTCCATTTAGCGAAAATAAGCGCCGCAAGTGCAATGAATCCGCGTCCGGCAGTCATTCCGCGGGTGAACAGAGAAGATTGCCCGGTTGATAAATATGCACCGCCCGCCGCCGCCAAAACACCGCTTAAAACGACTGCCGTATAACGCAGTCGGTTAACGTTGATACCGGCTGCATCCGCCGCCCCCGGATTTTCGCCCGTTGCCCGAAGCCGCAAACCAAACGGAGTTTTGTAGAGCGCATACCAGCAAATTGGGACGAGCAGAAATGCAAGGACGGAAACGACGTTTAAGCCGAAAAATTCGGGTAAAAGATCGGCTTTATCAATCTGCTCGGTTGAACCGGCTGAGTCATAAATTGCACTGCTCAAAAGCGCGGGAAGCCCAAGCATCAAAATATTTATGCCGAAGCCGGCGACCACCTGGTCGGCTTCAAATTTTATACAAGCAATCGCATAAACGAGCGCCAAACCCGCGCCCGCGACCATTCCGCACAACAAACCGAGAAACGGATTGCCCGATTCATAAGTGATTACCGCAGCCGTGAACGCGCCCGCCAGCATCAAGCCTTCAAGCGCAATGTTGATGACGCCCGAACGCTCGGAAAACATCCCGCCGAGCGCGGCTAAAATTAAAGGCGTGGCAAACCGTATGGTCGAAAAGATTAGCGACAAAGTTAATATTTCAGTCATTTTTATCGTTTGGAGAATCTTTGTAGCGAAGCCACAAACAAAATCACCACCGCTTGCAGAACTTCAACCAAATCTTTAGAAACGTAGTTTGTAAAAGCGTCCACGAAAATTCCGCCGCGCTGGAGAATGGCAAAAAATATGGCGGCGAGAAAAACGCCGAACGGATGATTTCTGCCGAGCAGCGCAACCGCAATTCCTAAAAACCCCCATTCAGGGGAAAATCCGTCGTAATACAAATGGCGATAACCCAAAACTTCGCCGATGGCGACCATTCCTGCCAACCCGCCGGAAATTGTCATCGCAATAATTATTTGTTTTTTCGGTGAGATTCCGCCGTATTCCGCCGCGCTCGGGTTTTCACCGACGGCGCGCAGCTCAAAGCCCCATTTTGTTTTCCAAAGAAAAATATAAACCAAAAAACACATGAGAATGGCAATCAAAAACGCAACGCTGAGCGGCACAAATTCCGGCATTCCCGGTATCAACTGACTGATGCGCGGAATATACGCGGCTTCGCCAATCGGCGCGGTTTGCAGAATCGCATCGCCCGGAACTTTGAAATGATACTGCGTAAAATAACTGACTAGAGCGATGGCGATAAAGTTCAGCATTATCGTGTTGATAACTTCATGTGAACCGAATTTCGCTTTGAGGATTCCAGGAATCATTCCCCAAACTCCACCGGCGACAATTGCCGTTAAAATGCACAACGGCACCAACAGAATCGCCGGAAGGCTCATCCAGGAATAATCAACGTCCTTTCCAAAAACATTAACGATTGTTCCGCCGAACTTGATTCCGACCCAAGCCGTCGCAAATGCCGCGACGTAAAGTTGACCTTCCGCGCCGATGTTAAGCAGTCCGCAGCGAAACGCGACCGCAACCGCCAAGCCCGTAAAAATCAAAGGCGTCGCATAAAAAAGCATATAGCCAACATCTTTGAGCGAACCAAATGAATTGCCGAGAAGAAGTTTGTACGTTTCAAACGGATTATCACCGATTAACAAAATAATGATGCCGCCCACAACAAACGCTGCCAGAACCGCTGTTAGCGGTGATAAAATCTCTCGAAGAATTTTCATTTTTTGAAATCAAAAAAACCGCAGATAACCGAGACGGATGTTTTTAGACTTTCTGAACTTTTTGTTTCTGCGGTGAATAGCTTTAACAACTAATCTTGCGTAGTTAATATACATTTACAAGTTAAATGTGTCATCTAAAAATTTACAAAGACTAAAATTTAGAATGTATAAGATTTCAAAAATCAGAGTTGACAAGATGAGACTCATATTTTATTATGAACTGGGACTAAGCAACTGATTAATGTTTAATTCTATAGTCGTAAATATAATTAATACTAAAAAAATGAGATTTGACAGATTTACAATTCGTGGGCAAGAAGCAGTCCAGATGGCGATTGAATCAGCTGAAAAAAACCAAAATCAGCAAGTTGAGCCGGAACATCTTCTCGTTTCGATGCTTGAGCAGAAGGAAGGAACTTTAAAACCGATTCTGGGAAAACTTGGGGCGAATACCAATACGATTTTAACCGAAGCTCAAGCGGCAATCGCCAAATTTCCGAAAGTTTCGGGCGGGCAGCAGTATTTCAGTTCGCGCTTCAATACTGCTTTTCAAAACGCGCAAAAAGAAGCGGAAAAAATGCAGGACGAATATATTTCGACTGAGCATCTTTTACTAACAATCAGCGAGGAAAAAGAAGGCGACGCGGGACGCATTTTGCGCTCGAACGGCGTAACGAAAGAAGACGTTGAAAAAGTCGTCGCGGAGATGCGCGGCGGTGCGAAAATTACCGACCAGAACGCCGAAGAGAATTTTCTAGCGTTGGAGAAATATTCGATAGATTTAACTGAACGCGCGAGAAAAGGAAAACTCGACCCGGTGATTGGGCGCGATGACGAGATTCGCAGAACAATCCAAGTTTTATCGCGCAGAACGAAAAACAATCCGGTTTTAATCGGCGAGCCGGGTGTCGGTAAAACGGCGATTGTCGAAGGTTTGGCGCAGAGAATTGTTTCGGGTGATGTGCCGGAGACTTTGAAAAACAAAAAACTTGTCGGACTTGATTTGGGTTCGATGCTGGCGGGCGCGAAATATCGTGGCGAGTTTGAAGACCGTCTGAAAGCGGTTTTGAAGGAAATCGAAAAATCGGACGGGCAGATTATTTTGTTTATTGACGAACTGCACACGCTCGTCGGCGCGGGCGCGAGCGAGGGCGCGATTGACGCATCGAATATGCTCAAACCGGCGTTGGCGCGTGGGACTCTGCGGTGCGTCGGCGCGACGACGCTCAACGAATTTCAAAAATATATTGAAAAAGACAAAGCTCTGGAGCGGCGTTTCCAGCAAGTTTATGTCGGCGAGCCGAATGTCGAAGATACAATTGCGATTCTCCGCGGTTTGAAGGAAAAATACGAAGTTCATCACGGCGTTCGCATCAAGGATTCGGCAATTGTCGCGGCGGCAACTTTGTCGAATCGTTATATCACGGACAGATTTTTGCCCGACAAAGCGATTGATTTGATTGACGAAGCCGCGTCGAAACTGCGGATTGAAATTGACAGTTTGCCGCAGGAAATTGACGAACTCGAACGCGAAATTTTGCAGCTCGAAATCGAAAAACAGGCACTTGTCCGTGAAACCGATGAAAAATCCAAATCGCGTTTGTCCGACATTGAAAAGCGCATCGCGGATTTGAAGGAAAAATCCGGCGCGATGAAGGCGAAATGGCAATCGGAAAAGGAAGAAATCGAGAAGATGCGCGGCGCGAAGGAAAAGCTCGAAGAAGCAAAGCTGCATCTCGAACAAGCGCGTCAGGCGGGCGATTTGAATCGAGCCGCCGAATTGCAATACGGCACGATTCCCGAACTCGAAAAACTTCTTAGCGACGAGCAGAAACACTTGTCCGAACTGCAAGCTGACGGCGTTTTCCTG
Source organism: Acidobacteriota bacterium (assembly GCA_030857305.1). Taxonomy (GTDB): domain Bacteria; phylum Acidobacteriota; class Blastocatellia; order Pyrinomonadales; family Pyrinomonadaceae. Next base: position 3,105 of record JALZOH010000083.1, on the reverse strand, counting down.
AAAGAAGAAGTTGACGAAGAAGACGTGGCGGAAGTCGTGGCGAAATGGACGGGCGTTCCCGTATCGAAAATGCTCGAAGGCGAGATGCAGAAGCTCGTGACGATGGAAGAAAACTTGCGCAAACGCGTTATCGGTCAAGATGAAGGTTTAACAGCTGTTGCCAATGCAGTTCGCCGCGCGCGCGCCGGACTCCAAGACCCGAATCGTCCGGTCGGCTCGTTTATCTTTTTAGGTCCGACCGGCGTTGGCAAAACCGAAACGGCTCGCGCTTTGGCTGAATTTTTATTTGACGATGAACGCGCGCTTATCAGACTTGATATGTCGGAATATATGGAAAAACACGCGGTTGCGCGGATGATTGGCGCGCCACCCGGTTACGTCGGTTACGAAGAGGGCGGGCAGCTTACCGAAGCCGTGCGCCGCCGTCCGTATTCGGTAATTTTGTTTGACGAAATCGAAAAAGCTCATCCGGACGTTTTTAACGTTTTGCTGCAAATTCTTGACGATGGGCGGCTGACGGATTCCAAAGGCAGAACGGTTGATTTCAAAAATACGGTTTTGATCATGACCAGCAACTTAGGCTCGCGCGAAATTCAGTCTGCCGACGGCGACGAAGTACAAGCCAAAGAAGCTGTCATGCAGGTTCTGCGCGATTATTTCAAGCCAGAGTTCTTAAACCGGATCGACGATATTGTTGTTTTCAAACAGCTTTCGCGTGAAAACATTAGTCAAATCATTGACGTTCAGCTTGAACGCCTGCGCGTAATGTTAAAGGAGCGTGGTATTGAAATCGTTTTAGACGATTCAGCTAAAGATTTGCTGGTCAAAGAAGGTTACGACCCGACTTTCGGCGCGAGACCTCTGAAACGCGCGATTCAGACGCTGATTCAAAACCCTCTGGCGGTAAAATTGTTAAACGGCGAGGTTTCGAGCGGTCAAACGGTGCGCGTTTCGGTTGACGGTGATGAGATGAAATTTGCGCCTGAAACTGCTGCTACTACTGCTTCTTCAGCGTAGGGATGTTAGCCGCGAATTACACTTATAAAACGAATAAAAATAAAAATAATTCGTTTAATTTGTGTTATTCGCGGCAAATTTTCTTTATGATAAATGGTTTGCTAAACTAGGGTCATTAGCACGCAAGTATTTATCAAAATTTATGAGTTGGTTTAATAAAAAAAAGATGAATGAACAAGATTTGGATAGCGAAGAATTGATAGAAGAAATCGAAAATGAGTTTGCGGCGGGCGACAAACGCCGTTTTAACGAAGACGGCGAGCGGATTAGCGTTGAGCCGGACGTGAAAAAGGAAGGAAAAACCGCCAAGGTGAAATCTTCTGAAGTTACAAAATTAGAAAATGAATTAAAAGATGTCTGGGCGCGGTGCAATGTCGCTGAAACAAAACTTGTCGAAGTGCAGAAGCGTTTTGATGACGCTAAAAACAATCTCGAAAAAGAAACTGCCGAGATGCGTCAGCGTTTAACGAAAACGCTCGAAGACCGCGCTAAACAAGGTCAATTTAATTTTTTGATGGCGCTCCTGCCGGTTCTTGACAATCTGAATCTCGCTGTCTCGGCAAGCGAAAAAGATTCTTCCTTTGAACATCTGCTGGAGGGCGTCAAAGGCACGGCGCGTTCTTTTGAGAAAGCCTTGATCAGCGTCGGTGTTGAAGCTGTCCCGTCGGTTGGCTCGGAATTCGATCCGGAACTTCACGAAGCGATTGATATGACGGAGATTGACGCAGATGGCGACGGAAAAATCACGGCTGAATATTCGCGCGGCTACAAATTCGGCGATAAATTACTGCGTCCCGCACGTGTCCAGGTTGGCAAAGCACGGGCGCAATCGGTTGGCGAATAAAATTTTATGGGACTTGCCAAATTAAGGACGGCAACGCTTTATACGCCCGAAGATTATTTAACTTTCGAGCGCGGAGCTGAAACGCGCCACGAATTCCTTGACGGTGAAATTTACCAGATGGCTGGCGAAAGTCTGTCGCATAGCCGTGTGTGCGTAAATCTCTCAGGGGAAGTAAGAAATAAATTAAAGGGGAAACCCTGCGAAGCATTGTCGCCGAACATGAAAGTCCGCACATCTAGCGCAAGTCTTTTTGCTTATCCCGATTTAACAATTGTTTGCGGTGAACCGCAGTTTCACGATACTAAAAAAGATGTTCTGATTAATCCGCAGGTTATTTTTGAGGTTCTTTCGCCCTCGACCGAAAATTATGACCGCACGACAAAATTTCAAAAATACCGGATGGGCAATGAAAACCTAACTGATTACATTTTAATTTCGCAGGATAAATCTTTCGTCGAACATTTTAACAAACAAGCCGATAACAACTGGGTTTATCAAAGTTACAGTGAAATTAGTGACATTTTAAGAATCAAAACAATCGACTGCGAACTGAGTGTGCGAGAAATTTACGACCGCGTTGAGTTTGAGATTCAACCTGATTTTGAAGAATCTGAGAAGCAGTAAAAATATGGATTCACAACTTTTACGCTCGGAGGAACTCGGCATCAGACTTGAAATTGTCGATGGTTTGCCTGTTTGGGAAGCTTCGCCCGTCATCCGTCATCAAAAAGCGGTCGACCGCATTCGTAATTCCATCAAAAAATCGGAAGAAAACAATAATCCTTGCGATTGTTTTCACGTTGCCGACATTTACATACAGTTTCCAGACGGCTCATTAAAACGTCCCGACATTTCAATGTTCTGTGAAACGCCGACCGAAACCGACGAAGCCGTTAAAGACATTCCTGATGCAGTAATCGAAATTATCAGCAAAGGCTATGAAAAGAAAGATTTGGAAGTCGGAATACCTTTTTATCTAGCAAATAGCGTGAAAGATGTCGTTGTGTTTAATCCATATACGAATGAAGTTTTGCATTTCTGCAAAGGCGAAAAGCGTGAATTAGTTTCACCCATTGCGATTACATTTGAATGCGGTTGCAGTTGTGTAGTTTAGAATTTAACGGTCTGACAACTAACTCTCAATTACTAACCTCTAACAGAAATATGTATCCAGAAATTTTCCGAATCGGCAGCTTTCCGATAAATACTTACGGCATATTGCTGGCAATTGGGTTACTGCTTGC
>JALZOH010000490.1 GCA_030857305.1 Acidobacteriota bacterium | reverse complement strand
CCTCTGCAGGCGGCACTGGCAAAAGTTTTAATGCGAGACGAAGATTATTACGATAAATTGCGCGACAAGTTTGACGCGAAACGCCGTTTCTTTGCCGAAGAATTAACCGAACTCGGTTTCGACATTTATAATTCCGGCTCGGCTTTTTATCTCTGGGCGCGCATTCCCGAAAAGTTTGACGACGCTTTAACTTTCAACGAGATGCTGATGGAACGCGCAGGCGTGGCGGGCGTTCCGGGTAGCGCGTTTGCCGATTCGGACGATTGGGATTCGTATATACGAATCTGTATCGCGCGGGAAGACACGATTCTTGAAGGCGCGTTGGAAAAATTCAAAACGGCTTTGCGGTAAAGTTTTCCAATGTCTAAAAAGCGAAGAATTGTGTGGCGGAAATTGGCAAGGTGGTGCGGGGTTTTTCTGCTCTGCGTCGCGGTGAGCATCAGCGCGGTTTACGTTTATCTGGCATCGCAAACAGGCGAAGCGGCAATTCAAAAAGAAGTGTTCAAATGGGAAAATTCACGTCCGCTGGTTTTCGCGCATCGCGGCGGCGGCGGTTTAATTCCCGAAAACACGCTGGAGGCTTTTCAATATTCCGCGCGAATGGGCGTTGACGTTCTGGAGCTCGACATTCACAGCACGTCGGACGGAACGCTCGTCGTAATGCATGACGCGGCGGTTGACCGCACAACCAACGGGCGCGGACGAGTTAATGAATTGACGCTCGAAGCCGTCAAAAAACTCGACGCGGGTTATGTGTTTTCACCGGACAGCGGTCAGACTTTCCCTTTTCGCAATCGGAAAATTACCGTCCCGACTTTGCGGGAAATCTTTGACGCGCTGCCGGAAATGACATTTAATATCGAACCGAAACAGCACGCGCCTTCGATTATCAAACCTTTGTGCGTTCTCGTCCGCGAGCGGAAAATGATTGATAAAGTCATTGTTGGCTCGTTTAATCAAACGACGATTGACGATTTCCGCCGCGAATGTCCCGAAGTCGCCACATCAGCCAGCCCTTCGGAAGTCACCAAATTTTTAGCGCTTGTCAAAGCCGGACTCACTAATTCCTACAGCCCGCCGATGCAGGCTTTGCAAGTTCCCCAAAACCTCGGCAGCTTACAGGTCGTCTCGAAAGAATTCGTCGACACTGCACACCGCCGCAATCTGAAAGTTCACGTCTGGACAATCAACGAAACGGCGGATATGCAGCGTTTAATCGAGATGGGCGTGGACGGCATCATGACCGATTACCCGGACAGATTACTAACCCTGCTCGGTCGCCAGATGATAAAATAAACTCGGAGGTAAATTTATGATTCAGACAGTAGAACAAATTCTTGAAAACGTCCGCGCTTTGCCAATATCAGAATGAAGAAAGTTTTACGATTTAGCGGAAGAAGAAAAGCAGAAAATCTTGTCGGAAAAAAGATGCGCCGACGTTTATATCCTGAACTTTACGAAGCAAAAAAAACGTGCTTAAATTTCTGTCCGATACAAACATTTTGCAAGCTAAAGCAGAAGAGGAAAATTTGCCGCCGATTAGGATAAAAAGAAATGAGTAAAAATAACGAAGCAAGAAATCAAACCACAAACGGCAATGGTAAAAAATCGCCGGTAACCGCGCCGAATGAGCAAAAAGAATCGAAGGCTTACAAATCGGCAATGAAAGCCTTTGAGATGACCCATAAACGGCTGTATCCAGAGCTTTACAAAGAAAAAGCGAAACGTGGATAAATTTCTTACCGATACAAACATCATCGAAAGCAAGGCGTTTTCGCAGAAAGAATTGCCGACACCGCTTTATTTTTCATCGGTTGTTTTCAGCGAATTGATGACCGCGTGTAATGATACGAAAGAATTAAAACGCTATCAAAAGGCTTGGAAAGATGCCCTCGAAGAAAAATTTTTGATTGTGCCGACCGAAAGCGATTGGTTGGAAGCCAGCCGGATTCAGTTTCTGTTAGCCCAAGAAAGAAAAAAAGATGCAGGTGGAAAATCACCTAAACGCACGGCAAAAATCAAACAAGAATTAGCTTTAGATTGTTTGATTGCCGTGAGTGCTTGCCGCGAAAACATCACGGTCATCAGCAACGACAATGATTTTTGGGCGATTCGAGCGCTATCCCATAAAGGCATCACGACCAATGTTTCATACAACCCTCCGCCAAGTGCGATTCCCAACGCAATCACAAAAAGCCACAGAAAGATTTGTGCGATTGAAAAGTGTCGTATCATTTATTTTTTTTCTCACCTCAAATTATAGTAAAGCCGACATAGCGAAGCAACCGAACTAGTTATTAGACCGCAAAGTTGCGGCATAAACCCGAAATAGGTACAATTTGCCGCATCCGGTCTAAATTACTCGACCAAGCACGCCCCGCCCTCTGGCTGAAACCTTATAGCCGTCGAACAGAAGCAGCA
>JALZOH010000489.1 GCA_030857305.1 Acidobacteriota bacterium | reverse complement strand
GGCTGAACATTGCCGCGTTGACCTGATTTGAAAGTTTGAAAGCGCGTTGGAACCGTGCGGCGCGGGAAAAAGTTGTTTTCTAAATCCGCGTCAGCCGTTTCCAGATTCGGGTCGAGCACGATTGCTTTAGCTTCCTTTTTCGTCGCTATAAGCTTGGAAACATTAAAATTGTTATAGCGCCAAATTTCCGCCGGGATGCGAATCTGCTCGCTCGAGCCGTCCATATATTCGACTTTGAAAATTAAAGGCATCACCAGACCGCCGACGTTTTTCAAGTCAACCGTGTAGAAAAAATAACCGCTGTTGAGGATAGATTTTTCCACCTCGTCAAGACTTCCGACGAACGCCTGATAATTCTGTCGTTCAACGTCGGTAACCTTAAACTCGTCAAATTCGTTGTAAAAATCCCTCAAACTCGGGTACTGGTCAATCCGTTTCGGCAGATTTTCATTTCTCTGCTGCGAAAGCGTTTTGGGACGAGCATTTTCTTGTTTTCGAAGAAATTCTTTTTCCACGTCCGGATTTTGCGTATTTATCTGATACAGCCGCACGTTTTCAATCGAAATATCAACGTGGTCGGTCGTATAAAACCAGCCGCGCCAGAACCAATCGAGGTCAACGCCCGAAGCATCTTCCATCGAGCGGAAAAAATCAGCCGGTGTCGGGCGTTTAAATTTCCAGCGTTGCGAATATTGTTTAAAAGCGAAATCGAAAAGGTCGCGTCCCATCACGGTTTCGCGCAGGATGTTGAGCGCGGTCGCCGGTTTTCCGTAAGCGTTGTTGCCAAACTGCAAAACCGAATCGGATTGCGTCATTATCGGCACTTGGTTTTCGCTAACCATATAATCGGTAATGTTTTGCGGCTCGCCTCTCCGCGACGGATAATCTTTTTCCCATTCGGATTCGGCTAAAAATTGCACAAATGTATTTAAGCCTTCGTCCATCCATGTCCATTGACGCTCGTCCGAATTGACAATCATCGGGTAATAATTGTGTCCGACTTCGTGAATTATGACCGAAATCAAACCGTATTTGGTCTGCGCCGAATAACTTCCGTCTGGCTGCGGGCGCGGACCGTTAAAGCAAATCATCGGATATTCCATTCCGCCGACCGGACCGTTGACGGAAATCGCTACCGGATACGGATAGGTAAACGAGTAACGCGAATAAACATTTAGGGTGTGAATAATGGCGTGCGTCGAATATTTTTCCCAGAGCGGATTGCCTTCATTTGGGTAATAGGACATCGCCATAACTTTGTTGCCTTCGACATTATGACCTTGCGCGTCCCAGATAAATTTTCGAGACGTCGCAAACGCAAAGTCCCGAACGTTATCGCCTTTGAAAATCCAGGTTTTTTTGCCCGTCGGTTTACTTGTTTCGTTTGCTTTGGCTTCTTCATTGGTAATGATTTTCATCGGCTCTCTGGCTGTTTCGGCTTGTTTTAATCTTTGTCGCCATTCAGGTTTCAAGATCTGATTCGGATTTTGCAAAACGCCAGTCGATGAAACAACGTGATCGTTCGGCGCGGTAATGCGTACCAGATAATCACCGAATTCAAGCGTAAACTCTCCGGAACCGAGATACTGCGTGTGCTGCCAGCCGTAAACGTCGTAATAAGCCGCCATCCGCGGAAACCATTGAGCAATTTCGTAAATATAATTTTTATCGCGCGGAAAATATTCATAACCGGTTCTGCCGCCGAAAATACGTTGGTTGTTAATGTTGTAGTTCCACGCGACATTAAAAACAAAAGTTCCGCCCGAAACAAGCGGTGTCGGCAAATCAATCCGCATCATCGTTTTGTTCAGTGTATTTCTCAAAGGTCTACCCGCCGAGTCGGTTACAGAGGTAATATTTACTCTGCCATCGTATGTGCGCCCAACAATCTGCTCTAACTGATTGAGCGGAACGTTTCTGAGATCAGGAGCGGTGCCGGTCGTCTGCGTGTCGGAATCTTTGGCAAATATATTTTGGTCAATCTGCAGCCAAATATAGTTGAGAGTGTCGGGCGAAACATTTTTATAAGTAACGGTTTCCTTACCGATGAGGCGCTGATTGACGTCGTCAATTTCGACATCAATCACATAATCGGCTCGTTGTTGCCAATATCTCGCACCGGGCGCGCCCGAAGCCGTTCTCTGCTCATTCGCCGTCGGAAGGAGTTCTTCCAATTGGCGAAACTTATCGCTCGGTGTTGTTTTTGATTGTGCCGGCAGCGAAGCCGTCATTAGGAAAACGAGCAGAAATGTCGCCAAAAATTTGAAAAGCATTATGAAATTCTCCTTATTCTAAAAAAAGAAAGCAATTTTTATCTAAATCCAAGATGGGGAAATCGTTCTTTTAATCTTAATCGTAAAAGCGTGAAATCAAAAATCCTGTGTTTATTTTTCGACACCAGAAATAAGATTAATTTTTGCG
>JALZOH010000082.1 GCA_030857305.1 Acidobacteriota bacterium | reverse complement strand
TTCCGCTTTCACGCCACTATACCAACTTGCTAAATCTGTAAGTGAAGCACCTGGAATTGTGCCTGCTCCTTCATCTACACCAATAAGCCAAAGAATATGTTCGCCTCTAGCTGCGTTCGCGTGTCCTGCGATACGACGAGCCGCTTTCTTTACATCATCTGGGTATTTTGCTTTCAGTTCAACGCGAGTGTCTTCAACAGGTTGTTTAGCTTTAACACTATCAACAATAGTTAATGCCCAGTTTTCAATATCACTTATTCGCATAGATAAATTACGAAAGGAAAATTTCGCAAACAAATGACAGTTATTTCAATATGAAACGAGATTTTGTGGATATTATTAAATTATATGAAGTGACGGAAAAAATAATTTTTGTTCCGGCAGAAATATCATTTGCAATTTAGACTCAGACAAAAACGCCGATTATAACTACCAATTCGTTTCCGTGTTTTTTACCGCTTCGCCGTGTTCGACGAGAAATCTTTCCGCGTCAATCGCCGCCATACAGCCTGTTCCCGCCGCCGTAACTGCTTGGCGATAATATGAATCCTGCGCGTCACCGCAGGCAAAAACGCCCGCGATGTTGGTTTTCATTGTGCGTCCTTCGGTTTTGAGATAGCCGACTTCGTCCATTTCGAGCCAATCTTTGAAAAGGTCGGTGTTTGGTTTGTGTCCGATGGCGACGAAAACGCCTTGCGTTGGGAAAAGGCTTTCTTCTTTCGTTTGATTGTTGTAAATTTTTACGCCTGTTACGCCTTCTTCCTTTGTGCCGAGAATTTCCTTGACATCGGTGTTCCAGATAACCTCAATTTTATCATTATTAAAGACGCGCTCCTGCATAATTTTTGAAGCGCGGAACGAATCGCGGCGGTGCATAAGGCTGACTTTCGAGGCAAAGCGCGTCAAAAACATCGCTTCTTCCATCGCCGTGTCGCCGCCGCCGACAATCACTACGGGTTTCCCGCGAAAAAAGAAGCCGTCGCATGTCGCACACGCCGAAACGCCGTTGCCGCCTAAACCTTCGGGAGCGGGTTCTTCGCCTGGTATGCCGAGCCATTTGGCTGATGCGCCGGTTGAAATAATTAAAGTTTCAGCTTTGATAACGGTCGAAATTTCTTCGCTGTCCGCGCTTGCCTTGCCGTAGAGCGTGAAGGGTCGTTTCGATAAATCAATTCGGTCAATCCACACATTGATGATTTCCGTGCCGAATCTTTCTGCTTGAGCGCGAAATTCGTTCATCATTTCCGGTCCCATAATTCCTTTGGAAAATCCCGGATAATTTTCGACATCGGTGGTAATTGTCAGTTGTCCACCCGGCTGCGGTCCGTCAATGACAATCGGCGCAAGCTGCGCGCGCGAAGCATAGATAGCGGCGGTTAAGCCTGCGGGTCCCGAACCTAAAATGACGACTTTGCGATTTATTTCTGTTTGCGACATAAGTATTTTTGCCTTTTCTCCGCTTAAAATGTTTTAGAGTATAGCGTTCTCTTTGCAGCTTATAGTATAACTATCAAACAATCGGTTAGTCGAACGAGCGCGCAGGCGCGATTACCTGCGAGTTCGTCAAACACAATATTTTTTCTTACTTGAAAACGTAACCGGTCAAAGTTATATTTTTCTAAATTCCAAATTCATTTTTTACAATTATAAAATATGTCAAATTACGAAACTATTACGGTTGAAAAACGCGAACAGGTTGCTTTTTTAACCATCAATCGACCGGATAAACTCAATGCTTTAAATAAACAAGTTCACGCGGAAGGAGTTTCCGCGCTTGAAGAACTGCGGAAAGACGAAACGATTCGAGTAGTGATTATCACCGGCGCGGGCGAAAAATCCTTTATTGCCGGAGCGGACATCTCGGAATTCGGCGGACAAACTCCCGTTTCCCAGCGTGATGTTTTTCACGCTCCGTCGCTTTTTAACTTCCTGGATACTTTCCCAAAGCCCGTCATTGCAATGATTAACGGCTTTTGTCTCGGCGGCGGAAACGAATTGGCGATGGCTTGCGACCTGCGAACGGCAAGCGAGAAAGCGCGTTTCGGGCAGCCGGAAATTAATCTCGGAATTATTCCCGGCGGCGGCGGAACGCAGCGTCTGACAAAACTTATCGGCGAAACCAAAGCGATGGAACTCGTTTTAACCGGCGATATGATTGACGCGCCGACGGCTTTGCGGCTTGGACTAGTCAACCACGTTTTTGCGCCTGAAGAATTGGAAGCAAAAACGCTTGAGCTGGCAAATAAAATCGCCGAAAAAAGTCCGATTGCGCTGCAGATGGCAAAAGAAGCCGTCAAACTTGCGTCAAAGTCGAACCTGGATGAAGGCTTGCGCCGCGAAGTTGACCTTTTCGCCATCTGTTTTTCGACCGAAGACAAAGAGGAAGGCGTGGCGGCGTTTTTGGAAAAACGTAAACCGGTATTCAAAGGAAGATAAGTTTTAATTACAAATTTTAAATTACGAATTACGAGAAAATTCCGTTGTGTAGCACTCAATTTATTCTTTTTAATTCTTAGTTCATAATTATTACTTGAAAATGATTTGCTAACTCCACACTTCGTAATTTATAATTCACAATTGCTTTCGGGGTCGTAGCTCAGCTGGGAGAGCGCATGACTGGCAGTCATGAGGTCAGGGGTTCGATCCCCCTCGACTCCACCAATAAATTCAACAGTTTAGAGGTATTGGGAAATACCTCTTTTGCTTTTAGGACACACTCAAGGACACATTGAATCAAATTTCCAATGTAAATTCTTTGCTTTTGTATTTTTCATTTAATTTATTACCTTCCCGGTTTTTCTATTTCTAACTTAATACTCACTAGTGAATGTCCCGAAAAACTTATTTCATAGTGTTAATTCTAAGCGGTGAGTTTCCAATCTAGAGCAGATTAGAAAATGATATATGGCATAATTGACGGATGAAACCATATTCAGATGATATTCGATTGAGAATTATCGAAACCATTCAAGCAAACGAGTTATCACAACCGGAAATTGCTGAACAATTTTCCGTCAGTTTGCCATTTGTCGAGAAACTATGGCAGCGGTTTCGCACGACGGGAAGCTATCGAGCTAAAGCGGCGGCGGGCGGACGGACTCGCTTGCTGAAGGCTGATGAGCGGTTGATTCGGGAAATAGTAAAGGTTCAGCCCGACCTGACTTTAGCCGAATTATGTGAACGAGTGGCGCGGGCAACCGGCAACCGGGCGGTGACGACGGCGACGATGTGCGTCGAGTTGCAGAGATTAAAATTACCGCTCAAAAAAAGTCGCTTCACGCTTCCGAAAGAGAAAGCGAGCGAGTTGAGCAAAGGCGCGTAGAATATCAGGCGGAAATAGAAAATGAGGTGCTTTCGAGATTAAAGTTTTTAGATGAAGCGGGCAGTAATTTAGCGATGACGCGCCTTTATGGGCGAGCGGCAAAAGGTGAACGGGTCGTTGAAACTGTCCCGCAAAACTATGGCGAAAATATTACGATGCTGGCAAGTCTGTCGCTTTCAGGTATTAGTGCGCCGATGACGCTTAACGGAGCGGTTGACGGGGTAGTTTTCAAGACTTACGTCGAGCAAGTTTTGTGTCCGACCTTACACGCCGGAGATATTGTCGTGATGGACAATTTGCCTGCCCATAAAGTTTCAGGAATCAAAGAATTGATTGAAGCGAGCCGAGCCAAGTTGGTATATTTGCCGCCGTATTCGCCGGATTTGAATCCGATTGAGAAATGTTGGTCAAAGATTAAGACTTATTTAAGACGTGCCAAAGCGAGAACCAGAGCGGAATTAGAAAAAGCATTGCGAGAAGCGTTGTTATTGATAACCAAAGAAGATGCTGTTGGCTGGTTCAGAAGTTGCGGCTATGCCATACATTGATTCCTAATCTGCTCTAGTTGATGAAACCGATGTTCTCGATAATCATACCGACCTACAATCGCGCTTATGTGCTTTGGAAAGCCGTTCAAAGCGTGATAGCTCAAACAGAGTCTCGTTGGGAACTTATCATTGTCAACGATGGTTCAACCGATTGCACTTTGCGCTTGTTGGAGGAGTTTTCAGATGCGCGAATCCGGGTTTTTACTACTCGGAATCAAGGCGCGTCAGCCGCGAGAAATTACGGTGTAAGACTGGCGCAATCTCCGTTTGTCGCTTATCTTGATTCGGACAATATTTGGCATCAAAATTTTTTGGAAACGGTGCGCGAAGCAATGGAGCAAAACGACGATTACGTTTTGTGGTATTGCGGACAGAATTATATTTGCTACGAGAGAAACATAAACGGCGAATGGTTTTTTATTTCGCAGAAAGCCGAGCCGGGAAAGCAGTATGCGGCGGATGAAATTTGGCAACTGAAAGGTGCAGATACAAATTGTATGGTGCATCGGCGCGAGATTCTCGAAGCTGTCGGCGGTTGGGATGAGCAATGCTATTGGGGTGAAGATTGGGATTTGTTTTTGCGCGTTTTTCTGGCTTACCCTGACGGAATCAAATGGATTCCGCACATTTTGGTTGAGTATCGGCAAGTTTTCGGAGCAGGCGCGGACGGTGTTTGTGCCGAAGCACGTGAAAATGTTGAAGAAGAAATTAAACTTCGACGGTATCTCTTGCAAAAATGGAAGCATCATCCTGATTTTGCCGCTTTCAAAAGTTTAGAGAAAAAAGCCGAAAACTTGTTATTGATGCGAGCTAAAATATGAACGGTTGTCGAACAAGTCATTGGCTTTATCAGGCTTGGTGACGGTTTCGCGCTCGCGTCATTTCCGTCGCTCGGCACTTGCAAGTTTAGTAAATTTATTAGGAGAGAGTTTCTTGAACGTTAAAGCTTACCTCAAACGCATTAATTATCACGGCTCGCTGGCTCCGACCGCTGAGTCATTACGCGAGTTGCAAATCGCGCATTTACTAACAGTGCCGTTTGAGAATTTAAGTATTCACTCGAATCAGTCTATCGTACTTGAGGATGACGTTCTGTTCACGAAAGTTATTGAAAATCGGCGCGGCGGCTTCTGCTATGAATTGAACGGTCTGTTTGCGGCGTTGTTGCGTGAATTGGGCTTTAATGTGGCGATGCTTTCAGCCGGAGCTGCAAATGCCGAAGGGGGGTTCGGACCGGACTTCGACCATATGGCTTTGATGGTTACATTGGAACAGCAGCGCTGGCTGGTGGATGTCGGTTTTGGTGATTCATTTCGTGAACCCCTGCTGCTTGACGAACGAGCCGAGCAAGTGCAGGGCAGGCGCGCATACAAAATCGTTCCCGATGGCGAACATCTGATTTTGATGCAGCGAGACGCGGGTGAAGAATTGAAAGCTCAATATCGTTTTGCCTTGCAGCCCTACAAGTATATAGATTACGCCGAGATGTGTCGTTACCATCAAACCTCGCCGAACTCACATTTTACCAGAGCGCGTGTGTGCTCGCTGGCAACTGAAGAAGGTCGTGTAACGCTGAGCGAAATGCGTTTTATCGTCACATCAAACGATGGCGAGCGGCAGGAACAAATTCTGACGAGTCAAGACGAGTACGCGGCAATGCTGCGCGAGCATTTTGGAATTGTAATACCCGGTTAAAGCCATGTTGCTCTTTCCATCAACGCTGTGCCGAACAAGTTATTGAACGCAATTTTTTATCTTTCGGCTGGCGTGTATTTGATTTCCACTCGCGCCCGTTGCTGTGGTTCCTTTCTCTTATTTTTCTATTTCGAATTTTTCAATAATGCGTCCGACCGGATAAAGCCCGATGCGTTTGTCAAAATACGGCGAACGCTCAAAGAAAAAACTGAGCCGCGCAAACGCGCTTTTCGCAAACTTTTCGTCTTTTAATTTTTCGTCGAATTCTTTTTTCAGTTCAGGATTTTTCGCCAGCATTTCGCGCGCGAGTTTTTCCGTCACGTAGCCTTCGCCGTATTCTTTCTGCTCGAAAATCGCGTTGAAAAATCCCCAGTACACAAATGAATCAGGCGAGTTCGGTTCAAGCAAATGAACGACGACCTTTGCCGCTTCCTGCGCGAGCGGAATGACAATGGAACCCGCGGGAAATTCTCGCTTCTCTTTTACCGGATTTGTCTTAAAGCTCAATGTCAGGCGGCTTTCAAATGAAGCGTTTGCCCATTTCGCGTCGCTGAAACGATAACTTTCGACCTCAATCGTCTGCCGTTTGTTTAATCGTTGAAACTTGATGTCGTGCGCTTCTAAAACTTCGATGACTGGTTGCCACTGCGGTGGGACGATGTAATAAAGCGGTGGCGAAACGAATGTAGTAACCTTTGCCTCGTCAAATTTCGGAATCGTTATGTCAAGCGGCTTTGTGCCGTAAACGATACGTTTTGCACCGGAAATTTTGCTGTCTTCGAGTTTGTATTCGACGCCCTTAAAGTCAAACGGCGTTGATTTTTTCGTGATCTCGAGGCGCAGAGGAAATTTTGAATTTGCATCGAAAGCTTTTCCGCGCTCGATTGTTTCGGCGTCGGCTTTTTTATTGGCTTCAAAGAGGCTCGCTTTGGTTCGGTTTATTTCCTCAATCGTATAACGCAAAATATCGTAAGTTCCGCGCACGCGTGATTTATAAGGTTTGAGCGAATGAGTTTCAATCAGCAGTCCGGCGCGGTTTCGGAGCGGCGCGTAACCGGTTGCAAAACGCGGTGTCGGGATAAAAGTTTCGATTCCCCTCGAAACGTCGCGCCCGTCAAACTGCAAATAATGCGTCAAAAGATTGCCTTCCTTTTCAACTTCGGGAACAACTTTTCCGTCGAAATGCTCGTTCATCCAATCTTTTATAAACTGCGAAACTTCCGAGTGATGGGCAAATTCATAAGTTACGTTATAGCGGAAATCCGCGCCGTCGGTCACGTGGCAATCGATAAAAAAATCGGGCTTCCATTCGTTCCAAAGTTTGAGCCAGGCGCGTGTTTCAGGCGCGTCCGCTTTCATATAATCGCGGTTCAGGTTGAGGTTTGTCGAAGTTGCGCGAAAACCCATCTCTTCCGGTCCGTTTTGGTTAATTCGATTATATGCGCTGAAAAGTTCGTGTCCATCGACGTTGTAAATCGGAACGAATAAAATAACCGTTCCGTCAAGCAAATCGGCACGGGTTTTGGTGATTGCAATGTCGCGCAAAAGTGCGAGTCCCGCATCTTTGCCGTCGGATTCACCCGCGTGAATACACGCTTGGATTAAAACAACGGCTTTACCCTTTTTTCGTACCGCCCCCGGCGAGAAAGTTTTGTCATTTGAAGCAATCAAAAGCGGCAAATCTCTGTTTTCGCCGCTTTTCCCGAAAGATTTGTATTCAATTAGAGGAGAAGTGTCAGCTAGTTTTCGGCTATATGCAATGGTTTCGGCGTAGCGCGGCGTTTGGCGGTAGTCGGTTTTTTCGCTTAAAGTCTGCCAATCCTTTGGAACATTTTTTGATTCACTCTGGGCTTGCGTATTCATAAAAATAAAAAAAATAAATCCCATCCAAACAAATAATGTAAAAACTATTTGCTTTTGACTGTTGAATAAACGTTTCTTTGCAAAACTTTTTGAGCTGCTAAATAGCATATTCATTTAATCAAACAAACTCGCCGCGCCCGGCTTTTTCAATAAATTATCGAGTCCGAAATGTTCATACGCGAGCCTCGTGACCAATCTGCCTCGCGGTGTGCGGTTCAGGAATCCAGTCTGAATTAAATACGGCTCAATAATCTCCTCGATCGAATCTTTTTCTTCGTGTATCGAAGCGGAGATTGTGCCTAAGCCAACCGGTCCGCCGTCGAACTTTTCAATAATTGTTAAAAGTAATTTTCTGTCGATTTCGTCGAGTCCGTAAGTATCAACCTCCATCCGGTTAAGCGCATCCATCGCAATTGTTTCGGTGATTTCGCCTTCGTAATCAACTTCGGCAAAATCGCGGACGCGTCTTAAAAGCCGGTTGGCGATGCGCGGAGTTCCGCGTGAACGTCTGGCG
>JALZOH010000081.1 GCA_030857305.1 Acidobacteriota bacterium | reverse complement strand
AAACCGCCGCCAAAACTATCGGCTTTAACCCGCGTAAAACTGTATCGCGCAACCAGAGTGTTGTTCGTATTTATTTGATAATCAAACCGCGGACTAATCGTAAAACGGTGTGACGGCAGGGTCACGTCCTGCTGAAAAGGAACAATATTAAATGATGAGTCCAGAATACTTGCATTAATTACCTGATTTTCATCAACGTTCCGATTGTTAACATCGATGAAAAAAGAAGACTTCCCTTTTTGCACCGGACCAGAAAGATTTCCGCCAAATGTTCGCGCCTGGCTCGGCGCACGGTTCAAAGCGAATGGGTTACGCGAGTTGAGACTTTCGTCGTTAAAATTAAAAAATGCCGACCCGCGAAATTTGTCTGAACCGGGTTTTGTCAAAATTTCGATGCGTCCGAAGCCGAGTCGTTCAAATTCTGCCGAAAACGGATTTTGGTTCAAACGAATTTCGCGGATTGATTCTCGCGGAGGAAGTCTGCCGCCGGTAAAACCATCGATATAAATTTGTCCGCCGTTCGGTCCCGCCGAAGGTCCCGCCAAAGCCTGCAAAGCGGCTTCAAGTTGGTCTGGGTCATCGGGCAAAGCCTCTATTTCCGCTTCGGTTAAAATGGTCGCGCTGGCATTTCGGTCGGCATCGGTTGAAACCTGCCCGGCGCCTGAAACTTCAACTTGTTCCTCAGCCCCCTGGACAGTCAGAGCGACGGCTAATTCCTCCCTCTTTCCAGATGTGATGACAACTTCCGTATTTTCGTAAAGCGCAAAATTCGGAGCAACCACTCGAACCGTATAATTTCCCGGAGCGAGCCCACTGATATTGAATTCACCCTGCCGATTTGTAACTACGCTCTTTTCCTTTCCTGCGGCATCGACCGCAGTAATTGTGGCACCGTTCACTACGGCACCCAGTGTGTCAGAAACCTGACCAGCGATATTTCCCGTTTGTTGCGCGACAATTGTTAAACTTGTAAATAAAGTTATAAATGCAATAAATATTGATAATTTTAAATATTTCATAAGAAAAATTTGGAAAGTAGAAGTTAAATCGGTACAACATTTAGCTTCTACTCTTAGATTTAATTTGATTAATTTTTAGGGTGCCCCTCCGCCTTCAAGTCCCGGGATACTAAATCCTGTATCCTGACTTCTCCGTCCGCCTTGATTCTGTCCGCTCGCTTGTTGCATTTTCAAAAAAGGCTCGACACCCGACAGTAATTTAATGGCTGTAATACGCTCTTGGTTAGCACTTTTTGTACTGGAGACGGCGATCATGTCGCCTACTTTCAAATTTTCAATCGTAATATTCGGAAAACGCTCCAACATATCGTCAATATTGCCGCCACCGCCACGCATTCCTCCTTGACCTCTGCCTTGCACCATCTGATTTGGATTTTCCCCAGGCGCTGGCTGCGCTGCCGGAGCGTTTGGTGGATTACCGCGCGGGGGACGCATTCCGCCTTGTCCGGGCTGCATGCCGCCGGCTTGCATCATTTGAAATTGCGCCATTCTCTGCGCCATCTCTACGGGAAATTGTTTGAGGACGGAATTTTTCCCGATAATGATTGTGACGTCTTTCTTTGTTTGCAGGTTATTGATGGTAATTTCGTTTTTCGCAGTATCAATGGCGGTAACAGTTCCGCCGACGGTTTGAAATGAGCCCGTAACTATTTCTTCGGCGCTTAAAGTCGAACCATCAGCATTTTTATCGCCCAGAGCGCGAATCATATCTCCCGTTTGAATTTCACTGATGGAACTTATTTTGGATTCGCCAAAACTTACTGAATCCGGTGCATAACGACGAAATATTGTTTCATCTTTCAGACTTACAACGGTTGCTCTTTCACCCATTACGCCGCGCGTTGAAATCGTAATTTGTTTTGTCTGCGGATTAACCGCCGTGACACGTCCTGATACTCCGCGTGTTTGCCACTTCTCGGTTTCCTTCGACTGTTTTTGAGCAATGTCGGATTTTGTTAATAAATAGACGGCTTTGGCAGGAATCGTTTTTTTGTCGGCGGAAACAACTCCGGTAATAAGAAGTTTGTCCCCTATTGCGACTTCCGTCAGATTTGAAGCGATTGCCGACTTAAGACTTGGATTATCAGGCGGAACTCTTTTATATTCCGTCTTGTTTGATAAAACTGCTTCAATCGCACCGTCTTTAGTTTGCAAAACAATTTTATTTTCCGAAATGGACGTAACTTCGCCACCGACAAAATTCGGTTTGATGCCGACATTATCGGACTGCGCTAAAACATTCGAGAAAATGCCTCCAAACAGCATTATAAATACTGATAAAATTAATAGTTTTCGCATTTCTTACCTTCTCTTTTTCTTGAAATTTTTGATTAAGACAGCAACTACGTACACGTTCGCCCAAAAGCCTTTTTCCCTTATTTATACAGACGTAATTTGCAATAAAAAGGTTCTATTGTTTTTGTAAAGAATTGTAAATTTCGCATCGGAAGTGTTTTACGGGTGTTTTTAGAGTGATTGCCAACCGGTTGTGGTTCGGGCAGTGAAAATGAGCCCGATGCTTGAAGACAGCAAAATTATAAGAGCAAACGTCCAAAAATACGGGATTGAAAGAAAAATAGTCCAGACAAAAACACCAATCAATATAGCGAGCGTTTCGGATTGTCTGTTTTCCGGTAAAAAGCGTTTTTGTATTTGCTTACCGATACTGACTTGCAGCGCAACCCGACCGAAAACATATCCTAACATCAGCAAAATAAAAGCCATTAGACTAACGATTGCGCTCACGTAATTGGGCAGAAAACTTAGACAGCCAACGACGCCAAATGTTGTTGCCAAAAATACTAAAAACCCGATCGCGATTACCTTCAAAGTTGAAAGTTGAAACCTGACTATCGCTCGACTCACTGCTCCGGGTGCAAGTGTTGTAAATGTTAAAGTTACGATAAACCAGAAAAGGATTGACAATAGCCGTTGTGCAAGAAATGCCCATGAAAAAGTCGGCGAAAAAAGCTGCGAAGGATTTTGCGTTAAGTTACGCATTTCTTCTTCATAACCCGCATACATCACCGTTTCTTTACCCAAATTTCTCAACGGATTTTTGCTTTCCGGACGATATGTTCCACCAAAAATTATCACGTCCCCACCGATAAATGCATTTTCCTTTTGGGTAATCGAACCGCCGATAGTCGCCACGTCGCCGTCAACCGTGCCTTCAATTATGATATCGCCGCCAAAAGCAAACACTCCTTTAGCGTTCTGTTTGACAATCACATTTTTGCCGAAGGAAAAAACTTCTCTGTCTTTAGCTTCTTCGATAATTAACGTATCGTTATCCGGACTTGAATTAATTGTAGTTTGGGCGTACAGCGTAACAGCTGCGAGGAAAATATAAATAAAACCCCTCAAAGAATGTTTTAAGGAGATTTGAAAATTGGCAAAAATGTCGGTTATGATGAAAAATTTATTCACTCTTGTTTGAGCCTATATTTTTATTTTATACGCGACTAAAGCGAAGTACTAATCTTGATAAAAAAGCGAGAGATATCAAAAATAAAACTATCACAAATGCGAAGGAAGTGCTGGAATTAAACAAAAATTGAGAACTCAGGGAGCGCAAAATAATCGCCATCCCAAAAGCAAAATCATACACGAAATGCCATACGAATCCGCCAACCGCGAAAAGTTGTTCCGAAAAAATGATAAAGGTTTTAACAACTGCCTGAGTTTCATTTCCCAAACCGAGCAGCACCAGGAAAAACAAACCTGAACAAACAAATAAAGCTCTAAATCTTTCACCGGGTTGGCGCAGACCGCTTACCCTGCCCTGTGCATTGGCGACAACAATTTTTGCAAAATTCGTAGGAACATCGATTTCATTTTTCTCCAGCATCGCGCTGTCTAAAAAGCAAAGCAGCTTTTTTTGCTCATTCAACGCAGAGGCGCAAGTGGAACAATGCGCCAGGTGCATTTCTAACATCAATTCATCCCGCCCGTTCAGTTCGCCGTCAATATAAGCGGCAAGCTCAAAATGCGGACACGTATTTTCACTTGTCGAAATTTGCAAATTCATTTCTCAAACAATTATTTCAAAAATTTAATCGTCAACGGATATTCCCAAAGCTCGCCGTTATTTGCCTTTATGCCGCCAATGATCGGAAAAGCAACGCCCATCACGAACAGCGCGATAAAACCCAGAAATCCAATTAATACAAGACATAAAACAAGACTGACAGCGCCGTAAATCAAACAGGAAATCAACCAGTTGACAATCATTTTACCGTGCGCGTCAAGTGCCGGAATTTCATCTTTTTTTAGTTGCCAGATAATTATCGGGGCGGCGATGCCACCGAACGGTATTACAAAGTTCAGAAGCTGCGATAAATGCGCGAACATTCCCCATTGTTTTTGTTCAGTAGTTTGCAGAAAAGACATCTGCGGTTGAGGCTGCATATTATAGTTCATCCGTTTTCTCCTTAAAATCCCTTAAATCCTCTTTCGACAAACATTTCACGCATCATTTCACGCGCCCGAAAAAGGCGATTTTTAACCGTGCCCAGTGGTAAACCGGTTACTTCCGCAATTTCGTCATAGCTTAAATCCTGTGTGTGTCGCAAAAAAATCAATTCTCGATAAATCGCCGGCAGACATTTTATAACCGCTTCGATTTCCGCACGCCATTCGCTTTGTTCGCGTTCCTGTTCCGGCGTCGGGCGCGGGCTTTCTATTTGCAATTGATAAGTTCCGTCGGCATTCTCCGCCTCGATACTTTGCTGATTTACCGAATTTCGCCGCATATAATCAATCGCGGCATTGTGCGCGATGCGGTACAGCCAGGTCGAAAATTTGTATTCGGAACTGTACCGCGCAAGCGAATTGTAAACCTTGATAAAAACTTCCTGCGTCACATCGAGCGAAGCATCGTAGTTATTCAGCATTCGATACACATAACCGATAATCGGGCGTTGATAACGTCTGACGAGTTCTTCAAAACCGTCTTCGCGCCCGCCGATTGCTTTTTCAATCAATTCAACGTCCGAAAGCTTTCGTATTTGTTCCAGCGCAATTGCGTATGTCGTCATATGCAAAAATTATACGGTAATATTTTTGAAAAGGTTTCAAATCAAATGAAAAGTGAGACCAAAAAAGTAAAAATAAAAATAAACTTTTTATTTCCTTTCAAGTCTCACCTTTCAGATCTCGAATTTTACTTTATGACTGCCAACCGAGTGACGCCAATCCGGCAGGCGCGGCGAGGTCTGCGAAATTCATATCTTGAACCGGCATATTCAGCCCGACATCTTCGGGACGTAATATATCCAGCGGCTTGCCGAGCGCTTCGTCGGCAATTTCTTTTAATTTGGCAGACGTAAAATCCTTGCCGACGACCAGCAGTTTCTGCAAAAAGTTTTCACTCGAATCATTGCCCAGACGGTCGCGGTAAAACATTAAAAGACGATAGATTTCGTCGTCGCGTTCGTTTTCCGTGCACGTCACCGAGCGAACCACCGTAGGTTCGTCTCCGCGCAGAAGGAGAGCTGTAAAACCATCTGGTTGCGAGCTGATTAAAAGCGAATCCTGTTTTCTTTTCAGGTCAACCAGCCAGTTAGCTTCACTCACCGCCCGCGGCAAAATCAAACCGGTCTGCCAGCCGAGTGTTTCAAAAAGAGTTTCATATTCATCAATCACGCTAAGTTTAACTGCTGTAGCAAAATAGCGGACTTTTCCGCTCGTGTCAGGCGCGATCTTTTGCCGTGAAATACGCAATTCACCGGATGGCGCGCCAAAAGTATTTTCCGCTTTCCAATCTAAAATCTCCGACAATTCCTCTTTCGAAGTAGGTTCGTTTTCAAGCGTTAAAATTGCTGCGCGAGCCGTATTGCTCGGCAAAGAAACCGACCATCTTTTTTGTTTTTGCAGCCCTGCCGTTGCGACAACTTCCTCAAGCAAGACCAACATTTCATTCGAACTTGAAATATTTTGTTCGGTAAAGCTCGGTATTAAAAGATGTTCGGGCAGTTCAATGGTCGCGGCTTGCTTAATATTAAAAACGCCTCTGCCTTCTTTTCGCAAAGCGACAGCCGTCAGACTCTCTTTTTCCAAGCCCAGCGCGGCTTTTGGATAATTCGGTTGGGTTAAGCTTTCAAACATAATTCTTGTAGTGGTAAATGAAAAGTGGTAAGTGGTAATTGGTAAGTGAAAATCTAAAAACTTAGCACTTACCACTTACCACTTACCACTTTTAATAGTCTTCATAACGTTTGCCGTCGCCATCTTCGCCTTCAGCCGTACTTTTGACATCTTTTAATCCTTGTTCGTCTTCAACTGAAGTCGTGTCTACACCCTGAATTTCCTTCCACTCGGCTTTTTCGCTGATTGGATCGATTGGTTTTTCTCTTAAATATTCTTCGGTTATCAAATCGTCGAGCGACTGCGGCAATTTGCCTTTATCGGCAGAATATTGGTCAATCGCGCGGCGGATCTGAAAAAGATTTTCTTTAAGAACAGTTTCGCGAGCGTGTTGCACGCTACTCTGGTAAGTTGGCAAGGCGACCGACAGCAGAATGATGATGATAAACATTACGATCATCAATTCCATCAAAGTAAAACCGCTTTCGATTTTGGATTTCGTATGTCGAACTTTGGATTGGCTTGCGAACTTTAGCAATTGATTTTTTACTGCTAACCGCCAATTGCCAACCACTAACTGTATTTTACCAAGAACTGTATTTCTCATCATTCAAGCCTTCGCCGTCCGAATTTGAACGTACGTCAAAAACATTTATCTCGTCCCAAGTTCCGTCATCCTCGGTTTGATATGACGAACGCAGATTCCAATCGGCTTCGCCGGTCATCGGGTCAATCGGCAGTTCGCGTAAATAAACTTTTGTCAATATCTTTTCTTCGTTTAACTCGGTCGCGTTTTTGTCAGTAAAAGCGCCGTTTGATTGAATGTTCATCCCGCGCGCTTTTACTTCGACGCCATCTACCAGCGTGTCTAAGTCAGGGGGATAACGGTCAAGATTTTCACTATCAAAAATTTCGCAATCATCTATTACTACGCGGCTTCGCGGGTCTGACGGAGCACCGGGGCTGCCGAGATTGGGTGGAGCCCCCGGAATACCTGCGCCTTGCTGGCACGCGCCGATTGTATCTCGGTGAAATTCATCGATGGCGGCGCGAATCGTGCGGAGGTTTTCTCGCAGACGCATTTCCCTTTCTCGCTTAACCGTATTTTGAGCAATCGGAATCGTTCCCATTACCAAAATTGCTAAGACAGTCAAGGTAATTATCAATTCCAGCAAAGTAAAACCGCTTGAAAGTGATGAGGGCTGAGGGACGAGGGATAACTTTTTTCGATTAATCCATTGCCCTTTGTTTTTTATTCCCAACATCAAAAATTGCATCTTAAATTTCAAATTCATTAGAATTTAACGACAAAATTTTTACCGTCAGCGGTTAAAAGATTCATCACTTCCGGATCAAACTCAATTTCGTGTTTGCCGTCCGCCAGAGCTTCAACTTCGATATAAGCCAGAACGCCCGAACTGTATTCGGACGCGTCTTTCGGCGCAGAAAGCGAAACAAACATTTTACCGTTCTGATTCAGAAACGGAGTCGTTTTTGTTTGAGCTAAACCTGAACCGAAAACTTCGCCGAAACTAACATCGCGAATCGCTAATTTACGGGCGTTAAATTTCAGAGCCATTACCGCGGAACGAAACGCCGTCATGCTTTTTATCATGACCGGAATTTTTGTTTTTTCGCCGGCTTTCATCTTCGGAAGGCTCTGCGCGAAACTTAATGCGGCAACCGGAGAATTTGAATTTAGAGCCGCTTCAATAACGTTTGGAGAAGCCGCCGAAATTTCAACTTTGTTTGGCGTAGAAACGAGCGCGGTCGGCGTAATCTGTAAAGTTTTAACGCTTGTATCGATCGGGCGAAGATTAGTAGCAAGCGTCGCAGAGTTTTGGTTACTCACACTC
>JALZOH010000080.1 GCA_030857305.1 Acidobacteriota bacterium | reverse complement strand
AGTGCCGCCGCTACAAAAGCGACAGCCGACAAGCCCCAGCGTCCCGCGTCGCCGTGGTCGTCCATCATACTAAAAGCCACGCCCGTATTTTGCGCGTATGCAAAATTCAAAAAATCCGGAATAACCGAGATATCACCGCCGAAGCGCAAACGGTGAATCGCCCACGCCTTCGTCGTCTGGTCAATCAAAAAAACCGCGCCCGCCGCCAGCAAATACCCAAATTTCCATAAAAAATCTTTTCTATTCACGAGTTTATTTCAGATGTTTGGTCGCCACATAAGGATGTTTCGGATTAACGACGAGCTTTTGCTGACGCGGGTCAATCAAAACGTCCATATCTTCCATCGGAATCGCGCCGAGAAGAACTTCTGCGTCTCCCGGTAAAACGATTGCGTCAACTGTTGTCCGCCGATTTTCAAAACGCACTTCAACCGGTCCGACGATTTCGACTTCGATTAAAGTTTCGTCGGCGAGCGTACCGAATTGTTTTTCGATAAACGGCAAATCAAGCTGCGCCCGGACGGTTTCGTTGATCGAAAGCACATAGGCGCCACTGCCAACCAGAGCGTTAACACGCACCTGCTTGATTTTGTCTTTATCGAGAAAACCTCTCCGACTCAAAACAATATCGTCAATACTGGTCAAATTAATTTCCGCATAAACCAAACCCATTTCATTAACTCCAGATTCGTATTTCGGTATTTCTTTTTTCGGAACGGGTATTAACATAATACTCAAATTATAACTCGTTTTCGATTTCTACTAACGCCGCCGCGCATCTTTCGCAGACGGTCGGATATTTTTCCGATTCGCCGACACGCACCGAATAATTCCAGCAACGTTCGCATTTCGCGCCGTCCGCTTTTTGGATTTCGACGTTTAACGAATCGCCTTCATGAACTTCCACCTGCGAAACGATAAAGATGTAGCGCAAATCTTCATAATATGAAAGCAAAAATGCGGTTGTCGCTTTATCAACTGTCAAGATAACTTTTGCTTCGAGTGAGGAGCCGATAACTTTTGCGGTTCGCGCTTCTTCTAATTTCTTCAAAACTTCATCGCGCAGAGAAAAAATCCGCTCCCAATCAGCAAGAAACTGCGCGTTGTCTGCACCGGAAACTTTCGGAAACTCCGCTAAATGCACCGATTCAAGCTTCTGATATGGCAGATTTTCCCACGCTTCATCCGCCGTGAAAACCAGAACAGGAGCGAGCAGGCGCGATAATTTATCGGCAATTTCGTAAAGCGCGGTTTGCGCCGAACGCCTCGGCAAACCCTTCGGCGCGAGAATATAAAGGCGGTCTTTCAAAATATCGAAATACCTGGCGGAAAGCGTCACGGTCACGAAATTATAAAGCGTTTGATAAACCGTCTGAAAATCAAAAGTTTTGTAACCGCTCACAACTTTTTCAATTGTGGCGTCCAAACTCGCCAAAATCCAGCGGTCGATCTCGAGCATTTCCGACACGGAAACTCGATCTGTTTCGGGGTTAAATCCGTCGAGATTGCCGAGTGTGTAACGAAGCGTATTTCTAAACTTACGATAAGCATCGGTCACGGTGCGCAAAATTTCGTCAGAACAGCGCACGTCTTCGGTATAATCAACTGCTGCCGCCCACAGACGCAGAATTTCCGCGCCGGACTGATCAATAATTTTCTGCGGGGCAGTAACATTACCGACCGATTTGCTCTGCTTTTTGCCTTCGCCGTCAACAACCCAGCCGTGTGTGATAACGGTTTTATACGGCGCGGTGTCGTGCGCCGCAAGTCCGCACATCAAGGATGAATTAAACCAGCCGCGATACTGGTCGCCGCCTTCAAAATAAACGTCCGCCGGAAATTGCAGATTGTCGCGCGTTTCCAAAACCGCCACGCAGCTTGAACCCGAATCGAACCAAACATCCAAAATGTCGGTTTCTTTGTTAAAATCCGCGCCGCCGCATTTTTGGCATTTAAAGTTTTCGGGCAGTAAATCCTTCGCTTCGCGGTTGTACCAGGCGTCCGCCGTTTCTTTTTGAAAAATATCGGCAACATGATTAACAATTTCTGGGTCGGCAACCGGCTCATCGCAACCCGCGCAATAAAAAACAGGAATCGGAACGCCCCACGAACGCTGACGCGAAATGCACCAGTCGGGACGACCTCTGAGCATATTCGCCATGCGGTTTTCACCCCAGCCCGGATGCCATTTTGTTTCCGCGATTGCTTCAAGAGCGCTTGTCCGAAGTGAACTTTTTTCACCCATCTGCGCCGATGCGTCCATCGAGACAAACCACTGCGGCGTGGCGCGAAAAACCACCGGGTTTTTGCATCGCCAGCAGTGCGGGTAACGGTGTTCATATTGTTCCTCAAACAGAAGCGCGCCGCGTTTCTCGAGCAGTTCGACGATTTGTGTGTTTGCCCGAAAGATATTTTTACCGCCAAAAAACTCAACATCAGGCGTAAATTCGCCCGCGTTATTGACCGGGCAATAAATTTCCAGCCCGTATAGCTTGCCGATTAAAAAGTCATCGTGTCCGTGTCCGGGTGCGGTGTGGACAAGCCCCGTTCCGGCTTTGCTCGTTTCCGAACGATTTCGCGCGTCGGGAACATCAAGTTCGGTTTCCGCGTCCGCTTCGCCGCCCAAGGTAACGTGTTCGCCGTTCATCACGAGCGAATCGCGGTCAATCCACGGATGTCTTGCAAGAAGTTTATCAAGCTTTGAGCCGGGAAATTTCGCCAGCACGCGCGGCATTTGGCGCATCCCGTCTTCGTTAACTCCGCCGATACCGCATTTAACCGCCACGAATGCAAGAAGCTCGGAAGCGATGATTAAAACTTCGTCGCCGTGTTCAACCGCCGCGTATTCAAAATCCGGGTGAACGGTGATACCGAGATTTGCCGGAATCGTCCATGGCGTTGTCGTCCAGATAACGAGCGATACTTTTTTGCCCGCCAAAGCCGCGTCAATTTTTGTGGCATCGCTTTTGAGCGGAAATTTTACGTAAATCGAAGGCGAAGTGTGCAGTTTATATTCGACTTCGGCTTCAGCCAGAGCCGTCTGGTCGTGGATGCACCAGTAAACCGGGCGCAGACCTTTATAAACATAGCCGCGTTCGAGAAATTTACCGAAAAGACGCGCTGTTTCCGCTTCATATTCGTTCGACATCGTTAAATAAGGATTTTCCCATTCGCCCAAAATGCCGAGCCTTACGAAATCTCTGGTTTGCCCGTGCATCGCACCGGCGGCGTGTTCGCGGCAAATGCGGCGAAACGTGGCGACCGGTAAAT
This sequence comes from Acidobacteriota bacterium, assembly GCA_030857305.1. Lineage (GTDB taxonomy): Bacteria > Acidobacteriota > Blastocatellia > Pyrinomonadales > Pyrinomonadaceae. The sequence continues at coordinate 4,722 of JALZOH010000080.1, read as the reverse complement.
CATTTTTATTTTTGCCTTTATCGGCGAGCTTTTTCTCGACGTGCGTTTCAATCGGGAGCCCGTGGCAATCGTAGCCGGGAACATACGGCGCGTCAAAATTCATCATCGTGCGCGATTTAACGATGAAATCCTTGAGAATTTTGTTAAGCGCCGTGCCGATGTGAATATCGGCGTTGGCATACGGCGGACCGTCGTGGAGAATAAATTTCTCCGCGCCTTTCCGCGCTTCACGAATCATTTCGTAAAGTTTCGCGTCCGTCCATTTTTTCAAACGCGCCGGCTCAGACTGTCCAAGATTGGCTTTTTGGGCAAAGTCCGTTCGAGGAAGGTTGACAGTTTTCTTTAATTCTAATGTTTCACTCATAATCAGTATCGATAAAAAGACTGTTTCAAAAAATCAAATGTTATCATTTATCGGATAAAAAATCCGAAATCCAAAATCGAAAAGTCCCAAGCCTTTTTCGTTAGACTTGGGACTCATTTCAAGCAAAGAATTAACTTTGGCTTCAGCTTTTACGTAGCCAAGTCCCTATGGATAATAATCTTAATTGTATTTAAGTTAAACCTCATAAAAATTTCTTACATATATTTATGCCAAGATTTTTGAACTTAGTCAAAGGTATCAAGGAAGCGCATAACGCTGGAATTCATCTGCTGCCCGCGAACAGCGTTCAATCCTCGCCGCAAGGAGAAATTTTGTAAGCCTGCCAGAACTTAACGGACAGGGTGATAATAAAACCACTACCCGCGCCCTCACGTTCAATGACTCGTTCGGTTGCGCCGCCAATTTCTAAAGACTACGTCGGTTGCAAACGTATTTTAATTACCGTTCGGTTCACTCACCATAGCGCAATACTTTCCTGCTTGTGCTCGAAATTCCTTCCAGCCCGTCCGACGGAATATAAATACATTATCCCGTAAAGTATTAATAGAAGGGGTGTTATCAGCAAAATTTTGAAATTGTTCTCGCGGAACAACCAGAGAGCGGCAAGTCCGGGCAGGCTACCAAAAATCACTCCGCCAAATGCTTCGACTAAAGAACCGCCGGAAGAAAAACGTAATGGCTGCATTTGATACGGCTGATTCACTGATAAAGAATTTCCCCAGGTTATATAACCGAGCGCGAGTAATACAATCTCAACGATACCGAAAGCGACTGCCGCGACTCCGAGTTTCCAGATTACAAATGGTATTATCAGGCTGATTTGCGCCGCGACGACGACGGCGAACGCAATATTCTTGCTTTGTATTATTTCTTTTCCCGTAACGGGAAAAATGGCGTAACGGATGAGTCCCGAACGGTTGTCAAGCCCGAAACAGTTGAACGCGACACTCGAACTCATTATAAAGATAATTATCAAAACTATTCCAAACGAAACAGGCGACGCAGAATCGTTAAAAACAAGATAGAAAACATACAAAAGCCCGACCAACAAGCCGAGATAAGGGTCAAGCAATCGCCGGAAATATCTGAAATCTTTGGTTAAAAATGCTCCGAGCCTGTTTGGAAATTCTATTGACCGGAAAAACGCGCCTTTTTGAGAATGACGAATCGGTGAACTAACCGCACCTGCTTTGAATGACCACGCGGCTAAAAAAAAAGAGCTAATCGCTGCCGCTCCGATTCCCGCAAGCATCGCGAGAGGTTTTTGCCGCAAGACGGCGACGGCGGATGCCACTAAACTTTTTGACAGAAACAATGACAATTCCGCCGTTCCGTTACCGAAAACTAATAAATATAAACCAAACAATGTGATAAGAAACAGACTGAAAAACAAACTTCTCCAAAACAATCCGCCGATTAAATTAACAATGCTGATGCCGGCGAAAAAAGACATTGCGCTAAACAACAAAGCAGCCGCTATGCCGATTGCGGGATTGGTAATCAAAGAGATTGGATAACAGATTGCGAGCGAACACGCGGCGATTATCCACGAAGACGGCGGCATTAACAGCGACGCTAATTTGATTTTGAATAAGTCCGCTTGAGAAAGCGGAAAATGCCGCAAAGCGTCGGTTGAAATGCTGAACTGCGCGTCTCCCATCAGCGGAAACAGCCACGCGAGAAAAATCCCGCCCAGCAATAGTCCGAGCTTTGACGACTCGCCGTTCGCAAGTTCAACGGCGGTTTGTTGCAGCAATTGAAAATATTTGGGAAGGGCAAAAAAGGCGAGCAGTAAAAAGATGCCGAAGTTGCCGCTGCCTTTGCGCGAAAATCGCCGCCAGTAAGCCGTCCACTGATAACGGAGAATAATTTTTATCCGATCCATTCCAGATTCTCTGCCTCAGGTCTTTTGACAAACTGAAAATATACGTCCTCCAAACTTCGACCCGATTGAATTACCTCTTCAATCGTCTGCCGGCAGACGATTTCGCCGCCGACGATAATGGCGAAACTTTCTACAAGTCGTTCCGCCACTTCCAAAATATGAGACGTGAGAAAAATAGTAATGCCCTTTTGTTTCATCAATAAAAACAAATCTTTGATGTTCCGTGCAGAAACCGGGTCAATTCCTTCAAACGGCTCATCGAGAAATAACACGCTCGGATTGTGAATCAACGCCATTGCGAAAGCGCATTTTTTTCTCATCCCGAAAGATGCCTGCTCTACATAAGTATCACGACCTTGCCACAAATCGAGATATTTCAAGAGTTGTTCGGCTCGCTCTTTCGTATCCACAAGACTCAACCCGTAGACGCTTCCGCACATTTTTAAATGTTCCCAAACGGTCAAAGAATCAAAAAGCGCAAGGTCTTCCGGGAGAACACCGATTTTCCGTTTAATTTCAAGCGCGGAATTGAAGATGGATTTTCCGCCGATAAGAACTTCACCGGCAGTCGGTGTTAAAAGTCCGGTCAGCATTTTAACGGTAGTTGATTTACCGGAACCGTTCGGACCCAAAAAACCGAAAACCGTTCCTTTCTTAATTTGCAAATTTAAGTTGCGAACGGCGACAAGATTGCCAAAATTCTTGCCTAAATCACGCGTCTCAATATCAAACATAACGATCGGATACCGGCATAACTACTTTGTAAAATTTTGATTTTCTCATACGCAACTTCACACTCATCTTAACAAGGCTGATTAGGAACGAAAAGCAACCGAACGGAGGAGTTAATGTCGGGCGAAACAGAATCCACGCAAGCCAAAGGAAACCAGGCAAGTTTGATAACAAAGTCGCTGCCTGCGCCCTCACGTCTAATGACTTGTTGTGCGTCGCCGTGATTTGAAACGAGCTTCGTTGCCTAGAAGCCAACTCTAAGCAAAAATCTACTGACACAATTTTAAGCCTCTCTCAATAAACGGGCTGATGTTTTTCTTTGCGCCCGTGATTGAAGGGTCTGCCGCCCAAATGTCATCTATCGGAAGATATTTCTTCGTTCCTTTAGCAGTACCGTTCACGGCGTAAGTTTTGCCATTCGCCATAAAAAGAACTTCTCCAATGCCATTGCTGCCTTTGCAAGACAGAACGCCTTCGTCAACGGTAAAAGCCCAAGCCGCGCCAAACTCTTGCTTCGTAATTTTCACTTCCGACGGTGAAAGCGAAGATTCGGTTTTGGGACTCGCTTTAGTTTGCGGCGTTGAGTTGTTAGCGAGCGTTTGCCCAGAGTTTGAATTTGCATTGTTACACGCAAGCACAAACAACAACCACAAAGCGAAAATAAGCATTAGCGTTATGAAAGCAGAATTTGTTTTCAAAAGCACCTGACCTGCACCCGTAAAATTACTCCAAAGAGATAGCGAGAATCAACTAACATAAAAATGGGAGATTCAAGCTATGAAGAAAACATTTACGGACGAGCAGATCGTCGGAATTCTGCGTGGATATGAGCCAAGCGGAAAAACGATCAAAGAATACTGTCGGGAAAAGAGTGTCAGCGAAGGGACATTTTACAAATGGCGAACGCGATTCGGGACAATGGAAGTCTCGGAAGTGCGGGAGCATCGGCAGCTTCAACAAGAAAACGCGCGGCTCAAAAGATTGCTTGCCGAACGTGATCTGGAAATAGACGTAATGCGTGAGGTGCTGGCAAAAAAGTGGTAGGTTGTGCTGCCCGGCGAGAAATCGTGGAGTTCATTAAGACGAAACGAATTTCCGAGCGGCACGGCTGTCGGCTGATCGGCTTGCACCGGAAAAGCCATCGTTATCGGCGGCGGACGAAACCGGCAAACAAATTGATTAAACGAATTCGGCGCTTGGCGACGAGGCATCCGCGTTTTGGTTATCGAAGGATTTGGGCATTGCTCAAACGCGAAGGTATCAAAGTAAATGTGAAGAAAGTTTATCGGCTCTGGAAGCAGGAAAAATTGAGTTTGCCAAAGCGCAGACCACGCAAACCGAGAGCGAAACCGACAGTCGGGATCTTGCCGAAAGCCGAAAGAACGAATCAGGTGTGGACATACGATTTTGTCTTTGACCAGAGTTTATCGGGAAGAAGTTTGAAGATGCTGACGTTGATCGATGAATACACGAGGGAATGTTTGGCGGTTGAAGTCGGTGTTTCGATTAAAAGCGCACGAGTGCGGCAAATTCTCGAAAAAGTTTGTCTGGATAAAGGCTGCCCGGAAATGATTCGCTCGGACAACGGTTCGGAATTCATCGGGCAAGCGGTTAATAGTTGGCTGGCAGAAAACGGCATTAAGCCTCTTTTCATTGCTCCGGGAAAGCCATGGCAAAACGGCAAAGGCGAAAGTTTTAACGGCAAACTACGAGATGAATG
>JALZOH010000488.1 GCA_030857305.1 Acidobacteriota bacterium | reverse complement strand
ACGCTAATGTCTTTATCTTCGGTAACAACGTTCCCAATCTCGCAATCCTCTTTAAAAAGACTAACGATTGTCTCCAAATCTCGGTCGGCTTCTAGTTTGCCTAACGCATCAATAAAATTTTTTGCCGTATTTTCTGCCATTTTGTTAATTTTCCCCTCTGTTCATAATTTATAAAACTTATAAACAGAATCCGATATGGCAAATTGTTAGTCAAGCGAAGAAGAAAAATTTTAAGTTTGCGAAAAAATCGCGTAATTGTCCGAGTTTTTTTACGAATGATGCTTGGAAGGCAAATTTTCTCGTCCCCATCGAAGCGTACTGCTCATCCAAATTAATTCGTCAAGAAAATCGTCCGCTCGTTTGATAAATGCCTGGTCTAAAAGCTTGCCTTGATTGTCAAATTTGTCTTTGATAAGCGGAAAATTGAGGTCTGCAAAAGTAACGACTAAACCTAATTCTCTGACCATCGGCACACACGCTTCGATGACGCGCGTTCCGCCCCAGGGCGACGCCGAAACGCCGACCAAGCCGACTGCTTTATGAATATATTCTTTGAGCAGCAAATCCAAAACACTTTTCAAACTTCCCGGATAAGAGTGATTGTACTCCGGCACGACAATCACCAATCCATCGGCTTTCGTCACGGCATCGCGCCATTCGGGAAATTTTTCGCCGAGAGCAGTTCCGTAATCATCCTGCGGCAAATCGAAATCGCGGACATCGAAAAATTTCGTTTCAAACTCTTTGCGCTTCGACATTTTCTCAAACAGCCATTTGGCAACCGCCTCGCTCTCGCGTCCTTTGCGGTTTGTTCCAAGCAAAATCGGAAGAAGTAATTTTTCTTTTTTCATCGTTTTGTTGACACTTTTTGTAAAAACATTTTACTTTATATAGCCAAAAAAGTTATTAAAATTCTTGCGCCTTTCGGAATTTTTGTGCTAACTTTTCATATTCAACGAACAAGGGAGATTTTCGAAATGCAAACTACACATCAATTTTCCGCATCGGCAGATGCTCACCCGGACTTTACAAAAGGTTCAATCTTTTTTATCGGAACGGCAACAGTTATTTTGCGCTACGCCGGTTTTACAATTCTCACCGATCCGAATTTTCTTCACGCCGGTGACCACGTTCATCTCGGTTACGGTTTAACTTCAGAACGCCTGACCAACCCGGCGATAGACATCGAACAATTGCCGCCGATTGATTTATGCGTTTTATCCCATTACCACGGCGACCATTTCGACCAGATTGTCGAAGAAAAACTCGATAAAAATTTGCCGATTGTCACGACCAATCATGCTGTCGGTGAACTCGAAGCAAGGAACTTCCGCGGCGGTATCGGGCTCGACACTTGGGAAATCGCGGAATTTACAAAAGGTTCGGCAAAGTTAAGAATTACTTCGATGCCCGGAAAGCATGGTCCCGCAATCGTCGATTTTGCCTTACCGGACGTGATGGGCAGCATTCTTGATTTTGAAACCGAATCCGGGATGCGCACATTGCGGCTTTATATTTCCGGCGATACGCTTATTATTGACGAGTTGCAGGAAATTCCGCGCCGGTTTCCCGAAATTGATCTTGGACTTTTTCACCTCGGCGGCACGCGCGTTTTAGGCGTAATGGTCACGATGGACGATAAACAAGGCGTCGAAGCGGTAAAACTTATAAATCCCGCTAAGGCAATTCCGATTCACTATAACGATTATGATGTTTTTAAATCACCGCTCGAAGATTTCAAACGCGCCGCCGAAGCTGCCGGATTAAGCGAAAAAATGGTTTATTTAAGTCATGGGGAAACATACGATTTTGAAATTCCGGTTAATCGTCATCAAAAAAACACCGCCTAAAAGTTAATTTAAACGGTATACTTTAAAACATAAATAAAAAAAGCCGGAAACGTAAAAGTATGTAATTTCGCTTTCGGCTTTTTTACAATCAAATAGATAATGTTTTTTATTTGAATTTTGGGCATTAGTTTGAGAAATCAGCCAAGTAGAAATGATAATAAAAGAGGGGTCATGACTAGCAGAAAACGATTTGTTTAGTAATCTTCAGCAACAATTCATACAAGTCGTAACTTCGATAATTAAATCTAAACTCGCACTCTTTCAAGTGCAAGTGAAAAGTGTTCTTTGAAAGCCCTCGAAATTTAACCAAACGCACTTTGGCATATTCCCAGAAGCCTTCGATGCCGTTAATATGAACATCACCTTGAGCGTAAGCCTCGTGGTGATAAATACGAAAGTGTTTCTGGTAGCCGAGATGCACAATCGAATCGTAAGCACGGAAACCGGCGGTGTAAACAGTTGCCTCGAAGTTCACTTTGCCTCTTATAATTGCTTGCAAAGTCTTGGCTTTCACGTTTTTGACGATCTCGGTATAAACTTTTCCGTTGCGTTTATAGATACCGAAAACGATGTGTTTGTTTTCTGCTCCGC
>JALZOH010000079.1 GCA_030857305.1 Acidobacteriota bacterium | reverse complement strand
ACACGCGCATAATCCGAAATTTCCCGTCGCCGACGGTTGGGAACGACTGCGTGATGAACTACGGGAAGAACTGGAAAAACGCTATCAGCAAAGAATCATAGGTGTCGGTCATTCTTTGGGCGGAATTTTGCATCTTCTGGTCGCTGCCGAAAATCCTGAACTGTATAAAGCAATTGTTTTGCTTGATGCGCCGATCATCAGCCGCTTGAGCAGCGCGGGAATAAAGTTTTTGAAAAAAACAAATTTGGTGGAAAAAATTCCTTTGGCGCGAACAACCCGCTTTCGGCGGTCTTTTTGGAACACGAAAGAAGAAGCCTTTGAACATCTTCGCCAAAAAGAAAAATTTGTGGATTTTGATGCGGAAGTTTTGCGCGATTATATCGAAAACGGAACAATAAAAACGGAAAATGGAGTGAAACTTTTATTCGAACCGAAAACAGAAGCGATGATTTACCAAACTCTGCCTGATAATCTTCCAAAACTTCGGAAAAAATTAAAAGTTCCAACGGTTTATATCGGCGGCACAAAATCACGTGAAGCGCGTCTGGCGAGACTCGGTTTTATGAGGAATAATTTTGATTTTAAGTTTCACTTTCTGGAAGGCTCACATTTATTTCCGCTTGAAAAGCCGAAAGAAACAGCTGAAATTATCAAGGAAGTTTTAAAACCTTTGATTAAATGATTTTCCAGGCGATTTTATAAAAATAGCCCGAGATTAAATTTTTAATCCGGGCTTTATCACTTTAGCGTGAATTGTTTTATTGAGAAATATAAACGCTTGGAACGGGCACGTCTTCGGCTGCTCCAAAGGCAATGGCGTAAAAAGAATTATCAGAACTTCTAAGCAAATACCAAGTGCCTTCGGACGGACGATAAACCGCCACATCCGCTTTGCCGTCACCATCGAAATCCGCCGGAACCGGCTTGTCGCTTTCCGCGCCAAAGGAAACACCCAAAAATCCGTCGCGACTTTTCAACAGATACCAGGCGCCGTTTGATGGGCGATAAACGGCGACATCGGTTTTGCCGTCGCCGTCATAATCGGCTTGGACGGGTTTATCGGCAGTCGAACCGAATTGGACTGCCGAAAATCCTTCGGTACTTTTCAAAAGATACCAGATGCCTTCAGAGGCGCGGAAAACTGCGATGTCAGTTTTGCCGTCCGCGTCATAATCACCCTGCGCCGTTTTGTCAGTTCCCAAACCAAACGCCTGAGCGAAAAATCCGCCGTCAGAACTACGCAAGATATACCAGGTGCCGTTAGACGGGCGAAATACTGCGAAATCTGATTTTAAGTCGCCGTCATAATCACCGACGACCGGAACGTCGCCGTCAGCTCCAAACTGCGCGGCTTGAAAACCGCCCGAGCTTTTCTGGACATACCAAGTTCCGTTCGATGGACGGAAGACTGCAAAGTCACTTTTTCCATCCGCGTCATAATCACCGGCAACAGCTTTATCGCCAACCGCGCCGAACTGTATGCCTTGAAAACTTCCATTCGTACTGTTAAGGCTGTACCATGTTCCGTTTGAAGGACGGAAAACCGCAATGTCGCTTTTGCCGTCTGCGTCAAAATTTGAAATTGCCGTTCCTGAAAGCGTGTCTTTCGAGGTTGTGTAAATAAAATCGCCGGCAGTGCCGCCGTCACTGTTCGCCGCGTTTCCCGAGGCGTAGAAACTTACCTTGCCGACTCTCTGCGGCGGCGTGTTCCAGGTAAATGTCCAGGATTTTGTGCCAAACTGAGTGGGAATAATTCCGTTAATCGTATGTTCGACGTATTGGCGTTGATTGCCGCTTACATTTCCGCTGAGTGTTTGCAGCTGCGGAGGCGTTTGCGGTGTCAGCGTAAATGTCCCAACTCGCTTTCCCTGAGTGTCAATTGCCGTAAGTTGAAAACCGAAAATGACAGCGTCTGCACGATTAAGAGTAACGGTTACCGGAATTTGCCGATTCGGGAGATAGTTGGCGGGCAATCCGGAAATCGTGAGGTTGCCTGAACTATCGTTGACCGAATTACCTGTATGACAAGCCGTACAGTTGGTTTCGCCCGGAGCATTTGTATAGGAAGCAGACGGACCGGAAGAAAATGCGCCGACCTTTTCATATTTTGTCGAATAACTTTGAAAGCCAAAGATTCCTAAAACAGTAGCAACGGCAATTATACTGAGTTTGATAAAAATTAATTTACGAAGGGGGGCTTTGTGCATTTAACCTGAACTCCTTTTGGTGCTTTTTCAACTTCACTTCGGTAAGCTTTGGACGTTCCTCAGTTATTGAAAGTTTGATAAATTAACCTAATATTTTTAGTTAAACAGATTTGTAGAAAATTTACTCACGATATAAACTGCGGGCGCACGAGGGAAAGCCTGGTTTGTAAACATTATATCAATAGACGCCACAAAATAATTTAAAAACGTCGAAGATATATTTTGATGTTTATCGGTAAATGTTTGAGAACCAGCAAGAGTCCCGTCGGAACAACACAAAGAAATTTTGATTCAACAGTTGTAAAACTTACCTTCAGTGTAGTCGATGACGATTGCTGTCTGCCCGAAACTTTTTCGGTCCATACCACAACCAGAAGCCGGTAATCGTGAACATTAACAACGCGCCGCCCATAATAGTTGTATAGACAAGTTTAATTTGCCCATTGCCGGTTCCGAGCAGATAATCAAGAACTGAACCGTCGTGGATGTTTTCGATAAAATCTGAACGGCGCCGTTCGATGTGGAGAAGCTCGCCCGTTGCGCCGTCAAGCTGGATGCCCCAGTAATCTTCAACAAAGACGAATTTAACCATTCCTTTGTCCGGTCTGATGTCAATTCTTTCCAGTTCCGGAGATAAATCGAGAGCAATGGATTCACGGACAACAGCAATGGCTTTCTGATGCAAAACGTTCACGGGCAGCCAATCCTTTAAATCGGTAGAAGTGCCCTGAAAGGATTTCGGCAGAATAACTCCGCCCGAATGCTTTTTCCAACCGAGAAGAAGACCTGTTGCGGCAAGGATAAAAAAAAACACGAACAAAATCGCTCCCGTCATCCGGTGAATTTTTCTAGCGACTCTCAAAATTTTTGCCTGTCGCTTTCTTTGTTTATTGTCCATGCTGAAAAGTGTTTTAACCGAGAAACAAAAAGTCTGCTAAAAATAAAAGAAACAAAAGCAGACACTGTTTTTGTTTCTTTTATCTACATTAAAGGTTGCACCGATAAATTTTCAGATACCCTTGCCGACAAAATACATTTGCGAATCAAAGGAGACATTGTCTTTCCCGGTCAAAGCTTTTTCGTAATTTCCGTCGGCATTCAGGACACGGGCATTAACATTATCCTGCAGATAAACTTCGAGAATTTTTTCCTTCAAGTATCGTTTAAGTTTTTTATCGTTGATCGGAACCGCCGCTTCAACCCGTCGGTCGAGATTACGCTGCATCCAGTCGGCGCTTCCGATATAAATTTCCTCATCGCCGCCGTTCGCAAAATAAAAAATGCGGCTGTGTTCGAGGAATCGCCCGACAATCGAGACGACGCGGATGTTTTCCGACAATCCTTCAATCTGTGGTCGCAGAACGCAGATGCCGCGCACGATTAAATCAATTTTTACGCCGGCTTGCGAAGCGCGATATAAAGCGGTAACGATTTCTTCGTCGGTCAAACTGTTTATTTTGACGATTATCCGCCCTACTTTTCCGTCTAACTTATGTTTTGTTTCACGATTAATAAATTCCAGCATCTGCTCGCGCAAATTTATCGGCGCAACCAGAAGTTGAAGATATTCGGTTTGAAACGAATAACCGGTCAGAAAATTAAAAAGATCCGTAACATCTTCGCCAATTTCAGGATCTGCCGTTATAAGTCCTAAATCCGTATAAATTTTTGAAGTCGTCTGATTGTAATTGCCGGTGGCGATATGAACGTAGCGGCGAAGCTCGTTATTTTCACTACGGACGATCAGAGCAACTTTCGAATGCGTTTTCAAACCGCGCATCCCGTAAATGACGTGCACGCCTTCGCTTTCCAGCCGCCGTGCCCATTCAATATTGTTTTCTTCATCAAAGCGCGCCTTTAGCTCGACGAGCGCGGCAACTTGCTTTCCGTTTCGACTGGCTTTAATTAAAGATTTGACAATCGGTGAATTCTTCCCTGTGCGGTAAAGACAAATTTTTATTGCCCGCACATTTTCGTCTTCCGCCGCCGCATCAATAAAATCAGTCACGACGCTGTAGGCTGTAAACGGATGATGAAACAACATATCCTGCCTTCTCACGATTTCAAAAATATTTTCATCGGTCTGAAGCGGCGCGGGAATCGAATAGGTAATCGGTTTATCTTTCAGTTCCGGGCGGTCAATCGAATAAAGCGACATTAAATCCGGAATGTTGAGAAAACCGTCGAGTCGGTAAATATCCTTGTCAGTCAACCCGATTGAGGTTCTCAAATAGCTGATCATTTCCTCCGGCATCGAAGATTCAACTTCGAGGCGCACGGGAAAGCTGAAACGCTTTTGCTGATAAAGCTCACGCTCGATAATACGAAGCAAGTCGCCCGCTTCATCTTCGCGCAGTTCAATGTCGGCGTCTCTCGTCAAGCGAAACAGATGACACTGACCGGTTTCCATATTCGGAAAAAGATGATGCACGTTGGCGGCAATCAGTCCGCCGAGCGGCGTATATTCAGTGCTAGAATTGTCAACCGGAACGAGGCGCGAAATGTTCGGCGGAACTTTTATGCGGACAAAACGATTTTCCGTAAAAAGATGTTCGAGCTTGCCGGAAACGGACTTGTCTTTCGGAGCGACCTTCACGCCTAAATTAAAACTGAGGTTTGAAATATACGGAAACGGATGGCTTTCATCAACCGCCTGCGGCGTCAGAACAGGAAAAATGTTTTTCAGAAAATATTCATCGACATAATTTTTTTTACTTTTACTCAGTTCCTGATAAGCACAGATTTTGATGCCCTGCTTGGCAAGTTGCGGCAGCACGTTCTCGCGCAGACAAAGCATTTGTTCGTCAAGCATCGGCAGAAGACGTTCATGAATTCGTGTAAATTGTTGTGCTGCTGAAAGTCCGTCGGGTGAGAGTTTAAAGACACCTTCGGAGATTTGCTCCTTCAAGCCCGAAACACGAATCATAAAAAATTCGTCTAAATTCGTGGAAAAAATTGAAAGAAACTTCAGTTTTTCCAGTACAGGTGTTTTTGCGTCAAGCGCTTGTTCAAGCACTCGGCGATTAAATTCAAGCCAGCTTAATTCCCGATTAAATAAATAACGCGCGTCATCAACGGGTAATAATTTTTTTGGCTTTTTTACTTCGGGCGAGGTTTTTTGAGCTATTGGATGCATATGTTTAGTAGAACATTTTAGATTGTTAAATGTCGAAAGGCAATAAAAATAATGTTAACTTTTTTAAGTTTAATCTTTTAATCTTAAAATCAGCCGATTAATTATGGACAGAAATTAAGCAACTGCCTCCAAAACCCTTTTGCGCCCTTTTTAAGTCAAGTTCAATTTTAAACAAGCTAAATTTGGAGGTATCCTCAGACGCAAATCTTAACGCGATTTGTCTGTCACCTCCGGATTTATTTTACCGAAAAAAATGTTTTAAGGATTATATTGCTTCGGAATCGGGGCATCAGAACCGTCTCCAAAAATTACGGCGGAAAAGCCGGCAGTTGAACGGTTAAGAAACCACGTTCCACTGCGAAAGACAGCTACGTCAGTCTTGCCGTCACCGTCGTAATCGCCGGGCACGGGGACGTCGGTCGAGATTCCGAATTGCGTGGAGTTCACGCCGCCGGTGCTTTTAAGAACGTACCAAAATCCACTCGACGGACGCCAAACGGCAATGTCGTCTTTACCGTCGCCGTCATAATCAGCCGGTACCAGTTTATCGGTTGAAAAGCCAAACTGAGCGGCGGTAAAACCCGTCTGCGAATTGAGCAGATACCACACGCCGTTTGATGGACGAAAAACGGCAGTGTCCGTTTTGCCGTCGCCATCGTAATCACCCGGCACGGGAATATCGCCGGTTGCGCCGAATTGTACTCCGAAAGACCCTGAGCGACTTTTCAGAATATACCAGGCGCCGTTTGACGGGCGGTAAACGGCGACATCGGTTTTTCCGTCACCGTCATAATCGCCGACCACCGGAATATCGTCGGAATTCCCCCAAGCGATTTCCGCAGAAGTCGAATTACTGCTGTTCAATATGTAAAAAACAAGCGCGGTGCTATTGGCATTCGGACGGGCAACCGCCGTGTCAGCTCTGCCGTCGCCGTCAAAATCGCCGGGAACGAGTCTATCATTTGCCGCACCCCAAAATATTTTTTTCAAACCGGCGGAACTTTCGCTTAAATACCAATTACCTTCAGCGGGGCGAAAAACCGATACGTCGGTTTTTCCGTCACCGTCAAAGTCAGCGCGTGATTTGTTTGAAGTTAAAACGCCTGAACAGCTATAACTTCCGGCAACTTTAATCGTGTCAATGTTCCAACCGGTTCCGGCAGTGTTGTTGTCGGCTCCGAGACGAAATCGAAGTCGGATTTTTTGTCCTTTTGCAGTTGCCGGAAGCCGCGCCGTAGTGGTGACAAAACTACCAGAGTTGCCCGTCCAAGCCTGACGATTGGCAAGCGGGTTGACCGTGCTTTCCCCGAGCGTGCCGTTGTATCCGCCCTCAACGAATGAGCCGCCTGCCGTTAAAATGTCCTGAAATGCGCCGCCGTTGATGCTGATTTCGAGAACGCCGCCGTCCCAACCCGCCTCCGTGTCATATTTGTTACGGAAGGTGACGGTCGCCGCCAAAGCGGAAATCTGAATTTCCGGCGAAATTAAATCCGCTCCGCCGCCAACCGTCGAAGGATTCGTCGTAAAAACTGAATTAGGAGCAGAGTCGGTTGTGTTTGAACTCGTGACAAAAAGAGTTCCGGCTCCGGTTTGGGTGGTTGTCCAACCCGTCGGCAATGCGGGAGCGGTTACGCCGTCAAAATTTTCCGTGAAAGTGATGACTGGCGTCCCGACAATGATTGTGCGCGTAAAGCTCGTCGCTCCGAGACTACTTGTTAAGTTGAATGTGATGGTCAGCGCTCTGCCGCACGGCGTGTTTGCCGGAACGGTAAAATTAATTTGACGGCTCACCGTCGTGTTGTTTAAAATCGTACCGTAACTCACCGCTCCGCCGCCGACAACCTGCAAACTTACGTTTTCAGCGTCGTTTCCGGTGTTATTTGTTAAAGGAATTGTCAGCATTAAATTTTCACCAGGTTCGATGAATCCGTTGTTATTTCCCGAAGAATCAGAAACGGTGAGAGCGAGAGTTTGCGAGACATTCGGTAAATCAAAAGCTTCGGTCACTCTTGCCGGAGAAAGATTGTGAATTTGGGCGCTAAAACCCATTCCGCGAATCGCAAAACCAGCCCACACATCAGCAACGTCGGCATTTGACAAACCGCTTGCCTGCGCCGCCGCGATAATTGCATCTCGCTCTTGGAGGAAAGTCGGGTTAAGCGGCGCAAGTTTCATTCCATCGGTGACAAATTGTAAAATACGGCGATTTCCGATTTCCCAGCCGAGACGCTCGACATATTTGGCGCGGACTTCCCACAGAGCGCTGCTCCAGATTTCACCCGCCGCGTGAACCTGGTCGCAGGTTGTCGAACCGAAAGGACCGCGCGGGTATGCGCTGATTGATCCGATTACGGTCGGTGTCCCGATTTCGGCATTGCAGTCGGCATTGAGATGCCTGAAAGACAAAGGATTATGCGGCTTGCCGTTTGGACCCGTAGAAGATTTTATCGCTTTGGGAAAACGCCGGATGCCGTAATAATAATTTCCCATAAAGCTTGGTGCGAGAAGGTAAGTTGAATAGCTTCCGGTGGTGTAAACTCCATCGACCGGGTCAGACGAATTTGACAGTAATGAATGAGCGTAAAAATCCGACCAACCTTCGCCCATACCGCGCGCCATAGTGCTGGTCAGTCCGCTGCTGTTGCCGTGCAAACGGGCTGATAAACCGTGCGTATGTTCGTGAATAACTACGTCAGCATCGAG
>JALZOH010000078.1 GCA_030857305.1 Acidobacteriota bacterium | reverse complement strand
ATCAAATCTAGCTCGCAGAAACGCCTCCGATTCTCGAAGCCTAATGTCACTCGAAGTATTTTCCCGCTCAAATGCTTGTCGCCGCAGATGAATTAGAGGAAAACCCGCAACTTTTACCGAGCGGCTGGGCAGCGGTTTTGTATCTTTATAATTTGCGATAAATTTCAAAAACAAAAATCGTGAACGGAAATTATTCCATTCACGATTCATAATTTGCAGTTTTACAAAAAGTTATTTCTTCGATCTTTCGTTCTTCTTCAAAACTTTTTTTTGGCACCGAATTACCGCGAATTTGAAGTTATTAAATATGCTTCTTTAATAAATATTCCGTTAAAAGTGTTACTGGACAATTTTACGGTGCCGTGTTTGACACCAAAAAAATTCAAACTTTTAACAAGCGCGTCGGACGGTGATAAAACTACAATTCTTGAAAGTTTCAGCTGTTCTTCTTTACTTAAATTTTTATAAATTTTTGAAGCGAGCGTTTCAATAAAGGATTTTTCATTTTTACCTATCCAATGCGCAGAAACTAATACGTCCCATTTACCTAAAGAATCTTCACGCTCAATCAAAGCGAAAAGATTAAAATCACCCTTTTCTGCTGAAATCTCGATTTCAATCTGACGGAATTTTTCTATTACTTGAGATATTTTGTTTTCCAGCACTCCTATCATTTTTGTCACCTATTTTAATGCCTTTATAATCGTTTTTGCGGATTCAATCATATCAAACGCAGCTGGTTTTGAAATTGTTCCAACCGCCGAATATCGTGTCTCTGAATCCCAGCTGGCGACAATTGACCAGTCAGCTAAAAAGGCTGTTTTTATTTTGCCTTCTTGCCCGGATAAACTCAAGAGCAAGTCCAGACGATGAGTTTTGAAACTCTGCAGACCTTGAAATTCCGAGCTGGTAGAAGGGAAATCACTCCACCTAAGAGTTTTGCAAATTTTAGCTTTGAGAATTAACTCGACTGCATAGCCGCAAAGATATACTGCCCCGTCATACCTTTTGCCTCCGTATAAAATTTCGGCATCTTTTAGCCTTGCCAAAGCAATTCTTTTTAATTCCTGAACGGAAATCATAAATTATTTCTTCGGTCGTTCATTCGGCTTCAGAACTCGCTTGCGAAGGCGAATGGCTTTGGGCGTGACTTCGACAAGTTCGTCGTCGGCGATAAATTCGAGAGCTTGTTCGAGCGATAAATCTTTGACGGGAACAAGTCGCATCGCTTCGTCTGTGCTGGTGGTTCGCATATTGGTCAACTTTTTTTCTTTGACCGGATTTACATCCAAATCAACGGCGCGGGCATTTTCGCCGATCAGCATTCCTTCGTAAACCTTTGTTTGCGGATTGACGAAAAGCGCGCCGCGTTCCTGTAAAGCGTACAGCGCGTAGGTCGTTGTTTCACCCATACGGTCGGAGATGAGCGAGCCGGTTCCGCGTCCTTTCATCTCGCCCTGCCATTTGTCGAATCGTAGGAAAAGCGTGTTTAGAAGACCTGTTCCTTTTGTTTCGGTCAAAAACTCGCCGCGAAAACCAATCAAACCGCGCGACGGAATTTCGTATTCGAGCCGGACTCTGCCCGTTCCGTTGTTAACCATTTTCGACATCTGACCTTTGCGCCGTCCGAGCGCTTCGGTGACAACGCCGATAAATTCTTCCGGCACGTCGATGACGACTTGCTCAATTGGTTCCTGAAGCTCGCCGTTTTCATTCTTGCGGGTGATGACTTCAGGCTTTGAAACTTGCAGTTCGTAACCTTCGCGCCGCATCATTTCGATTAAAATAGCAAGCTGGAGCTCGCCGCGTCCCGAAACCTTAAATTGATCGGGCGAATCTGTATCCTCAACGCGTAGCGCGACGTTTCCAAGGAGTTCTCTCTCGAGCCGCTCTTTAATTTGTCTTGAAGTCACGAATTTTCCGTCAATACCCGAAAACGGGGAATTATTCACGCCGAAGATCATCGCAATTGTCGGCTCGTCAACATTTATCACCGGCAACGGCTTCGGATTATCAACCAGCGTAATTGTTTCGCCGATGTTGATGTCGTCAAATCCGGCGAGCGCGACAATCTCGCCGACACCTGCGCTGTCAACCGACTCGCGCTTCATTCCTTCAAAAACATAAAGCTCTTTGACTTTGGTTTTCTGAGTCGAGCCGTCGCGCTTAGCAACAATGACATCCTGATTTTTATTCAGTTCGCCAGAATAAATCCTGCCGATTGCAAGGCGTCCGACAAAGGCGTTGTAATCGATATTCGCCACTAACACTTGCAGCGAATCATCGCGCAGAGCTTTCGGTGCAGGAATAGTTTCAACGATTTGGTCGAAAAGCGGTTTCAGATTTTTTGAGTCTTCCGCCAAAGTTTTTTTCGCTATGCCGTCACGCGAAATCGAGTAAAGAACCGGAAAATCAATTTGATCTCCATCAGCGCCCAGATCGATAAAAAGGTCGTAAATTTCGTCCAGGACTTCTTCGGGTCGCGCGTCCTGGCGGTCAATTTTGTTGACGAGCGCGATTGCCGGAAGTTTTTGCTCCAGCGCTTTGCGAAGCACGAAACGTGTTTGCGGCAGACAGCCCTCCGCCGCGTCGACGAGCAGAACGATGCCGTCAACCATCTTCAAAACGCGCTCGACTTCGCCCCCGAAGTCGGCGTGACCGGGTGTGTCGAGAATATTAATTTTGTAATCGCCGTAATGCACCGAGGCGTTTTTCGCCATAATCGTAATGCCGCGTTCGCGTTCCAAATCCATCGAATCCATCACGCGGTCGGCGACGGCTTCGTTGTCGCGGAACGTGCCGGATTGTTTGAGCATTGCGTCAACCAGCGTGGTTTTGCCGTGGTCGACGTGCGCGATAATAGCGATGTTTCTGATATTTTCTGTATTAATCATAAGTATAAAATTGCTGTTAAAGATAAACGGAAATAATGACGGATTGAAGAGGAAAAGGCAAATCGGAAAGATTTTGAGAAACCTATTTGTAAATATCCTTGCGATGTTTGACGCTAACGATTTCAATCGTCAGAATTTTCGAGAAGACATTATAAACAATGCGTTAATCGCCGATTCGGATTCTGTAACTTTGTTCAGAGCCAACGAGTTTTCTAGTTTTGAATGGAAAGGGATCTGAGGCTAATTTTTCTGCTGCTTCGAGAATTTTTTGGATTGAATCTTTGGGAAACTGCTTTAATTCTTTGATGGCGGAACGCTTCCATTGGATTTTTTAATATTCCATCGCGCTTTAGCTCTTCACTCAACTCTTCCTGCGTAACGGTTTTTTCGTCGCGCCGCTCGGCAATCAAAGCGAGGTCGCTAAAATCTTCCAAAATTTCTTCAAATTCGGCAATCGGAAGCAAAACGGCGGTTTTCTCTCCTGCCTGATTGGTCACATACTGAAATTCAATTTCTTTGATTGCTTGCATACATTTATTTTTATCACAAAAAGAGGAAAGTTGTTACCTAAAAAAGACCGAACATTTCTGCTCGGTCTTTTACAAAAAAATTTTAGGATTCAAATTAACGAACCGTTTCTTTTACGATAACCAAATTGTTTTGTCAATAAAATCAGGAAAATCCGACTTGCCGCAACGCTTCATAAAGCACTATGCCAACGCTCGTGGCGAGATTCAAACTACGGACGTTTTTGTTCGGCATCGGAATTGTCAGAGAGCGTTCCCAATTTTTTTTTAATAAATCTTCAGGCAGCCCGCGCGTTTCGCGTCCGAAGATTAAACAATCGCTTGCCTGATAATTCCAATCGGTGTAATTTCTTTCGCTTTTGGTGGTGAAATAGAGAAAACGTGAATCAGGCAGGGCTTCGTAGAGATTTTCCAAATCAATATGTCGTTGAATTTTCACTTCGTCCCAGTAATCTAGTCCCGCGCGTTTCACGGCTTTCTCGTCAAGCCGAAAACCGGTCACGCCGACAATGTGTAAATCGGTAAAAGTTGCCGCGCAGAGGCGGGCGATGTTGCCTGTGTTCGGCGGAATTTCCGGTTCGACTAGAGCAACGTGCAGCATTTTTATAGTGAAAAAGTGGAAAAGTTAAAAAGTGAAAATGTGTAAAAATGGAAAAGTTTAATGCCGGAGTGAAATTATAAATAATGAAGAAGTTAAATAAGAAACGTCAAAAAACCTTTTTCACATTTTCACTTTTTCACTCTTTGACATTTTCACTTTCCCTGGTTTCGAGAAAATTTTCGCAAAAGATTTTCCATTCCGCTTTTTGAATTCCGAAGTAAGAGCCGATATTCGCGGTGGCAAAATTGCGAGCGGTTTCAACGAAATTTTTCGTTTCTTCGGTGTTTGTCTGCTCGTTTAATCCGATGACGCAAAAATTTATAATATTTTCTTTTCTTCGGACACAAAAATTGTTGGTTGACTCACTGGTAAAAAAATGCGATGTAACGTCGTTTTTAGGTTGTTTTTCGGTTGGATTAAAAGATGGTTTGACGGATAAAACTATTTCGTCGGGCGCGTCGTCAACAGCAATGATTTTTACCCAGTCGTATTTACCGGAGCCGTGCAAACTTAAGCGGATAAAGTCGCCGATGGCTGCGGTTTTCCTTTGACAAACGGTTCCGCTTGCGTCAAACAATTCATAGCTTGTTAAAACCGATTCAGCATTCCATTCTTTGATACAAAGAAGCTTTTCTTTTAATTTTGCGAAAAAGTCTTCGGCTTCGGAATCATTTGAAAATGTGCGGTTTGAACACGTTACCGAACTCTCCTCCGGGTCTGACGATTTCGCCTGTTGCTCGGCTTGTTTTAGCAAATTTTGCATTTTATTGCTCATAAATTTATGAAATCGAAAAATGTAAATTCAAACGCCGATTATAATCGGTAAATTCAATCTACTTCTATCACAAGCATCTAAATTCAGCAAAATATCATCCATTAATATTGCTGAAAGGCGGCTATAAAGTGCTGATTTTAATTGTTTGTGCTACAATCCGCAAAAGCTACTTCAACCAAATTCTAAGGAGAAATATTAAGTGTTTTTTCGTTTTAAGACTTTCGCGTTATTTGCGTTTCTTGTCTTTGCCAGTATTTCATCTGTTGCGGCTCAAGAAAGTTCCGCAACACCTGCTCCCAATCAGCCTGACAAAAAGGAAAAAAAACAAAATAACAAAAAGCAAACGGGTAATTCAGACAAAAACGCCACTGCCGAACAGGTTGCTGAATCGACAATTGTTATTTACGGCGGTTTAGGCGGCAGAGCGAGCCTAAACCAAATTCGTAAAACAACTATCGAACGCGGAAAAATCAGCGTTGTCAACGCTGAAGGCAAAACCGAGCAGGCAAATTACGAGCGCGTGGTTTTGCGCGCCAACAGTCTCGACAAAGAGCGTATTCGTTTTAATCAGGAATTTCCGAGCGCGAAATTCGCTTTAGTTTACAGCGACGACAAAATTTTCGGAATTTTCAACGATTCTGTTTTCACTCCGCGCGAAGATGCCACGAAAGCTTTTCAAAATCAAATTTGGCACGGAATCGAAGCGCTTCTGCGTTATAAGGAAAATGGTTCGACGCTGGAACTCGCCGGACGCGAGAAAATGATGAATGTTGACCTTTACATTCTCGACGTCACCGACAAACAAAAACGCAAAACGCGCTATTACATCAGCAGCCAAAAATTTCATGTGAAGATGCTTGAATACACCGAAGACAACTTAAAATTCCGCCGCAAGTTTTATGATTACAACTACGCGCAAGGCACGCTCGTGCCGTATCACACGGTGCTTTGGGCGGACGAAAAACAGGTTGAGGAAACACGAATCCAAACCATTACTTTCGGTCAGAAAGTAGAAGAAAACATCTTTCAGGGAAGCTGAGAGCAATCCGAAATAAAGTGTTAAAGAAACTTTTGCAACTTTAATTTGGTACGACGGTGAATAGATTACTCTTCCGATTAAAAATTACAGGAGAAAATCTATGAACAAGTCGAAAACCCTTTTTTCAATCGTCACCCTTTTTATATTTTGTTTGCTAAGCGCTGCCAACGTCTTCGCTCAACCCGATGCTCGAAAACAAGCCGAACCGGTTTACGAAGTTTTTCTGCAAACTCTGGTCGCTTCCAATAATGCAAACGCAAAAACAGATGTTCCGCAAACACTCGCCGGCGTAATCAAAAAATTAAAAAACAATTACACTTTCAATAATTATCGCGTAACTTCCACCTATCTTGAAAGAGTCTCGAATACGGGAAGCGTCGATTTTAAGAGCCTCGCAAAAGGACTTGACCAAAACCAGGAAAACACTTCACCGGTTTTTTCCGAGTGGACGCTCAACGGTCTGCAAAGTATGCAGAATTCCAGAGGGCAAAGTTCCATCCAATTTCAAGGTTTCAGATTCGGTCAAAGAATTCCGATTAGAACCAGAGATTTTAAGGACGAGGGCGGCAAAGGCAGTTCAGTCGTCAATTATGAACACATTGGGCTGACACTCAGTAAATCCGGTTTGCCGATCAATGAGCCGACGGTGATCGGCAGTTTATCAACCGCCAATGAAGAATTGATATTTTTGGTTTTGACAATCAATTTGATGGAAAATTAAAAAATAATAAAGCTCAGAAATAATTTTCTGCAACCTTTCGAGCCGTCGGGCGTGTTTCAAAATACCGGCGGCTTTTGTTTTAGCTGAGAATATGTTGTAAAAATTATGCGTGTATGGCATTCGACAAATTCAAGAATTCTGGCGTGGCGGAGGTACTGCAATCTACCGTGCCAATTAAAAATTTGTCCGACCACGAGCTGATTGAAGCCACTAAACAGGGCGACGAAGCGGCATTTGCCGAAATTGTCAGTCGTTACCGCAGCCCGATTACAAACTATCTCTACCGATTTTTGAATGATTACGAAGAAGCCGTCGATTTGGCGCAGGAAACATTTGTCCGCGTCTATTTCGCGATCGAGCGTTACCACACGGATTACGCCTTTTCGACTTATGTCTACCGGATTGCGACGAATCTCGCGATCAGCGAGATTCGTAAACGTAAACGCCGCAAACTTGTTTCTTTAACCGGACTTTTTCAGTTTGGAGAAGAAGAAGCGCAGGATTTTAATCCGCCGGACGAGAAAGCTTTGCCCGACGAAGATTTGATTGAAAATGAGCAGAGCGCGACGATTGCGCGGGCGATTGCCGCTCTGCCGGAAAAGTATCGCGCGCCGATTATTTTGCGCGACATTGAAGAAAAAACTTATGAAGAAGTGGCGAACATTTTGAAACTCGGTTTAGGCACGACCAAATCGCGTATCAGCCGCGCCCGCAAGCTTTTAAGAGAAAAATTACAAAATTATTTTTAAGAAGTTTATGAATTGTCGAGATTTTTTAGTTGAATTTGAAGACCGAGACACTTTGACGAGGGCGGCAACGCTGCATTTAAAAGATTGTCTGGGCTGTCAGAAAACTACAGCCGTTCAAACTCGCATCTGGCAGATGATTGATGGTTTGGGACGCGTTGACGCTCCGAAAGATTTTGATTTTCGGCTTAAGGCGCAAATTGCAAAGGCAAATGCAAACGATTTCAAGCCGCGATTTTTACCCGCGCTTCGATACGTTTTGCCTTTAAGCGCGATTGTTTTGGTTTTCGCTTTAGTTGTTTTTAACGCAGTGTTTTTGAATGATAAAAATATTGTGCCGCAAGTTGCGGAAAATAACTTTCCGGCTCCAGTTGAAAATGAAGTTACACTTGATAAAACTTTGACCGGACAAATTGACACTGCAAATAATTATCAATCTTCAAACAACGAAAAACCAGCTCCTATTATTTCAAGTTTGGAAAAACAATCTAAAGACTCAACTATTTTAAGAAAAGAAACGGAGCTTGCGGCAGTCAAACCATTGAAAAAAGCGCGAACCGGTGCGCCTCGAGAAACTATTAAAAATAATTTTACAGGTTCGAGAGATTCTTCTTTAACAAATTCGCCTCAAAAACTGCCGCCAGGTCTGAACCCGAATCAAAAATTTGAAACCGCACCAAATATTACCGGCACAAAGACGATAACCGCCGCCGAAGTTTTATTGCAGCTTGGCATTGAAACTGTTTTG
>JALZOH010000487.1 GCA_030857305.1 Acidobacteriota bacterium | reverse complement strand
GGCAATTTAATCGAGTATCTTTCAAACCGCGCACATCTGGCGGTTGTTTTCCTTCTGGCAATAATCGGCGGCGGATTGTGCAGCTTGATTTTTATGCCTGACACAACCTCGGTCGGAGCCTCTGGCGGCGTGATGGGTCTGATTGGTTATCTGGCAGTTTACGGTTACCGGCGCAAACAACAACTCCCGCCTGATTTTTTGAAAAATATGCTGATCAACATCGGATTCATTACTGCTTTCGGCGTTATCGCTTATCAAATAATTGATAATTTTGCTCACGTGGGCGGTTTGCTGGTCGGTGCGCTCTACGGCTTGGTGCAGGTTCCAAAAAATTTACGCGAAAATCCGCGCCAAGTAAGTAATTTTACAAAAGTCTTCGGTTTTGCCGCGCTGGCAGTTTTTATTCTAACTTGTGTGTTCAGCATTTTAGTAATTCTGAAAATTATCAAAATGTAATTTTTGTTTGCTCAGTTTAATCCTTTCGCCTTCATCCTTCGTCGTTCAAGAATATGCCGAGAGTTCGCGTTCATCAGCACGTCAATCCGCTTGCGCCGTATTTTCGTTTTACGCCGAGAGCTATTGAAATTCAAAAGGTTTTTACTCATCCGCAATTGCCGCTTCACCTCGACATCGGTGCGGGGCGCGGTAGATTTTTGTTGAAGATGGCTGAAATAAAACCGGACTGGAATTTTTTGGGTGTCGAAATCCGCGAGCCTCTGGTTGAGGAGGCAAACAAAATTAAAGATGAAAATAATTTAACCAATTTGCATTACGAATTTTGCAACGCCACTTTTGCATTGGATAAATTTCTCGAAAACCTTCCCGCAGATGTTTTGCAGATGATAACAGTCCAATTTCCAGACCCCTGGTACAAAAAGAAACACGCTAAACGCCGGATGGTCAAAGACAACTTGGTTGAAACGGTGGTGCAGCATCTTAAAATAGCAGGCAAGATTTTTATTCAAACCGATGTCGATTTTCTGGCTGAGGAAATGTTTGCCACTTTCAGAGCGAACAAAAATTTACGTGAAGTTGAAATTAACGAAAATCCTTTTCCTGTAAAAACCGAGAGGGAAGCGGCGGTTGAAGAAAAAGATTCGCCCATTTTCCGCCGAATATTTGAAAAAATTAAACAAAATAAATAAAAAAGCGAAAGGAAACTTAAACTTCTCCTTTCGCTTTTTGTAACTATTTTTTGAACTCTTAGTCGTTTAGACGAATCGAACGAATCATATTACGAAAAGCTGCGTTATAACTTGAAGATTCGCTTTCCGGCGCAACCATCACAACGTAGAACAAACCACCATTACGCAGTTGAGTTGTAAAAACGGTTGCAACTTCGGTTTGGTTCGTTATCGGCGAACGTCCCGTCAAAACTGTCGTAAAAGCATTTCTTCCAGCTAGAGTGCTTCGAGAGTAATTTGTGGTTTGCCGCAAATAATTATTGCCTTGTATTACGCCGTTGACATAATCTTCGGTCGATTGCGCCAAATCGTTACTTCGTGCTTGAGCAGTGCCAAGCATCACGCCGTGTGTAATACCACTGTCGCCGTATGCGCCCTCGGGAGCAAAGGTAATCGTTCCCTGTGATTCAAAAGTGCGCCAATTGCTCGGATAACTCATTTGCAAAGAGTTTCCGCTCGTATAAACTTGCATTCTCGATGACGGATACTGAACACGGTTTGAATATCTACCGCCTGCCGTCGGATTTTGTCCGACTTGTCCTTGTCCACGTCCGTTCTGTGAATTACGCGCGATTTCTTCCATTGTCTGCGCGCGCGGCATACCTGCAAGTCTTCTTTGAACGTTCTGAAACTCTCTCGAATCCCGACCGGCGCCCTCCGCGATGCGGAGCATTTGAGCTTCACGGTTTATTTTATCGTAGCGATTGCCCGGATCCGGATGGCTGCTGAGCCATTGCGGTCCGCGTGAACCGCCGCTTTGTTCAGCGATCGTGCGAAACATATTCGCTAAATCACGCGGGTCATAACCGGCGTTCGCCATAATTTGCGCACCGAGAATGTCGGCTTGCGTTTCGGCTTTTCTGCTGAACGTAGTCATCCACGCCTGAGCTCCCAGCATTCCGAGTTGCGCTCCTTGCTCTCCACCCAACACAGCCCCGCCCAGAATTAAGCCGATTGTACCTAGCTGTTTAAGCGGCTTACTTTGTTCCGTTGCTTGCGCAGTTCCGTGCCGGAGGGCAACGTGGCTGATTTCGTGCGCCATTACGCCTGCCATTTCACCTTCGGTTCTGGCTGCTTCGATCATTCCGCGATTGACGTACATCGGACCGCCGGGAAGCGCGAAGGCATTGATGTCGCGGGCATTGACAATCTCAAATGTATATTGGAATTCAGGATGCTGAAATTGTCTCGGAATCGCATTAACCAGTCTTCGACCGACATCCTGGACAAAGCGCGTCGCTTGATTATCATTCAAAATTGGCATTTG
>JALZOH010000486.1 GCA_030857305.1 Acidobacteriota bacterium | reverse complement strand
GCTTGCAATTTTGGCAGTGCTGTTCGGCATTTTCAATGCGTGGAATCGCCGGACGAATGCTGCCGCGCAAACCGCTTTTGGCAAAGCGATAGAAACTTCTCAAGGTCTTGTTTCTACTTCTCCGGCGCCTCCGGGCTTTACGGGTAAAACATTTGCCACTGAAAAAGAGCGCGCCGAAACTTCGATTAACGAATTTCAAGCGGTCGCCGATAAATACGGTAGTCAGGTCGAGGAAAAAGCAAAATATTTTATTGCCGTCAATCGGCTTGTCATTGATCGCGAAGCGGGAATTCAAGAATTAGAAGCCTTATCGAAATCAAACAACGAAGTCGGAACGCTTTCAAAATTTGCGCTTGCTCAAGCAAAAAATGATGAAGGCAAATTAGACGAAGCCGCAGCACTTTATCAGGAACTCGCCGCGCTACAAAATCCGATTCTTTCAAAAGATACAATCAATTTTGAATTGGCGAAAATTTATCAGATACAGGGAAAGCAGTCCGAGGCGGCTGAAATATATTTTAATATTGCCAAACCTGCCAGCGAAGCCAAAGATTTACAGAACAAACCGATTCCGATGTCGGAAACTGCTCGTTCCGCCAAACAAAAGCTCGAAGAATTAAACCCCGAAAAAGCAAAGGAAATTAAAGAACCCGCACCGCAACCTTCCGAAGGAGTAAGGACTATAAACATGTAAATTTATTTCAGAAACAGAACACAGAATTTAGGAATTTACAAATTTTTTTGTATTTATGCTTCCCTTGTTTCTCATAAATTTTGTGTTCTGTTTTTTATTTCTCATACAAATTTATAATATTAAGTTCACCGGAAAAAAATTATTTGATACGATATTGCGCTTGGCAAAAGTTTTAAGTCCAGGCTTTTTTATTTATGGAATCAATCGTTCAATTTTTATCACAAGCGATAGAGCTTCTCAATCCGAAAGTTTTGATTGACACTTTACTCGATTGGCTTGGGGGTTTCGTCTATTTCGGTTTGTTTTTTATCGTCTTTGCCGAAACCGGTTTGGCGGTCGGATTTTTTCTGCCGGGCGATTCATTGCTCGTTGTTTCAGGCTTAATGGCGCGGACTTTGCCGGATAAATTGAATATTTTTTTAGTTTTAATCTCTTTCTTCGCCGGTTCTGTAATCGGCGACAGCGTCGGCTACTGGACGGGCAGAACAATGGGCAAGCGACTTTTCAATCGTGAAAAATCCTTCATTTTCAAACCGAGCCGCGTCGAAAAAGCCAGAAAGTTTTTTGAAAAACACGGCGCGAAAACAATTGTCCTAGCGCGTTTCGTCCCGATTGTGCGAACATTTGCCCCGATGGTTGTCGGCGCCACCGAGATGCCTTACTCAAGATTTTTGCCCTTCAGCATTCTCGGCGGGCTTTTGTGGATTGGCAGTATGGTTCTGGCGGGCTATTTTCTCGGAACGGTCATCGAAAACGCATTTAATATTAAACTCGAAGAGCATATTGAAAAAGTTGTCATTGTTGTCATTCTGCTTTCGATTGTCCCGATGATTATCGAGTACTTAAAAGCGCGGCGCAAAAAAAAGCACGAGACTCAAAACGCTGAAGTTTGACACCCGACAACCGGTAACATAGAATCGCATTGTTAGTTTTAGACGGGGCGTAGCGCAGCCCGGTAGCGCGCTCGGTTCGGGACCGAGAGGTCGCAAGTTCGAATCTTGCCGCCCCGACCACCATCAAAGAAAGTTGAGAGGCATCATAATGATGCCTTTTTTCTTTTACATTTATATTCATACCGAAAATTTGAAATATGCAAAGCAGAAAAAGAGCAAATATTGAAAACACATTAAATATCTGTAAAATTTTGAATTAATTTTGACAAGTTTTTATGTTTAGAGTTAAATAAAAGAGAATTACCCCGAATACCATTCGTATATTTCACTCACATAACGGTTTCTTTGATTTTCTCACTTTGAAAATAAGGAGAAATTCTATGAATGTTGAAGATTCTAAACTCTACAAGCTTGAATTCGATGAAAGAACGGATTATCTCTACGCTCACGTTTTGGGAGACAAAGATAATGTCGAAATCTCCACACAATATTGGCGCGAAATAGCCGATGAGTGCCGTCGAACAAAATGCCGCAAAGTTTTAATTGTCGAAGATTTAAAGGAAAGTGTTTCAACAACGGAGACGTATCAAATTGCTTCCGAGATTCCGCATATGGGGTTTTTCGGCATTAAGGTAGCTTTCGTTGACCAATACATCGAACAGCATGCGGTTAACGAATTTGGGGGGCTCGTATCAACTAACCGAGGTCTTAACGTGAAACTTTTTAACAGTATCGAAGAAGCCGAGAAATGGCTTTTATCAAAATAAACTACCCCGCAGCAAGCTGATGGGATATTACACCCAATGTGAATAAAATAACCCAAAAGCCCTTAACATAAACCCACCGAAGTTAAGAATGAACTCGCGTTT
>JALZOH010000485.1 GCA_030857305.1 Acidobacteriota bacterium | reverse complement strand
ACGATAAAAATTACGCAGCGCGTAAAGCGAATTTTCAATTACATATCCGCCTTCGATGCCCATTAGAGCGCAGATTTTCTTTTGCTTTTTTGCCCGGCGAATTTGTTTGGCAGTTGTGCAGGCAGTCAATTGATTCGGGTATTTCTCGACTTCTCGATTGGTTGCATCAATCAAATCCATTGCCCGCCGCATCGCACCGCCTGTTTTGAGTGAAGTACCCGAAACATAAATCGAAAAGAATTCGCCCGTGATGCCGCTCGTCTTAAAGCGCGCTAAATCCGTATGAAACGGGTCGCCGTCACGATGGAACTTACCGACCGAATTTGTACCGAGGTCAAAATCTTCATCAACCATCGGCGACGGAATATCATTGTGTCCATCAATAATGATGGCTTTTTGGTGAATTTTCAACGCGCGCTGCCAAAGTTTTTGGTCAATGCTCGGTGGCATTATCTGAGCAAAAGTTTGAACACCCGATGAAAAGATGCAACTAAAAAGCAAGATAGAAAAAGAGAACCGGTTTATCATAATTGTTATAAAGATATTAAGTTTGGACAAGAGAAAATATTAATCTTTTTTACATTTCTGAAAACACAAATCTCAAAATTCGCGCAAAACAAAAGGTATCTGACTCTAATTTAGAATTGTCGTTTTTGTTCCCCCTGAATTGCCCGCTTCGGTATTTGTTTTAAAACTAAAAATTAAAAGGGATGAAGAGGATAAACAGGGTTTTTTAAAACAGGCAACAATCGATATTAGTCAAGTATGTAATTGCCAAATGTTTCTCTCTTATCCTTCTCTATCCTTCTCATTCCTATTAATAACTTCTCTATTTTTTTGTCGCCGTCTGAGTTTTCTCACGCGGTTTGGCGTTTTTCACGTATTTGTCAAACCAGTTAATTGTTTCATAAAGCGTGTGTTCGATTGATTCGCGTCCCGCGTAGCCGTGTGATTCGAGCGGGAGCATCACGAGCCGCGCCGTTCCGCCGTTGCCCTGCATCGCCGCGAAAAGACGTTCCGATTGAATCGGGAAAGTGCCCTGGTTGTTGTCCGCTTCTCCGTGAATCAAAAGCAAAGGCTCGTTGATTTTATCAGCAAAAAAGAACGGCGAAATTTTTGTGTAAAGGTCGGTCGCTTCCCAGAAAGTCCGGCGCTCGCCCTGAAAGCCAAACGGAGTCAGCGTCCGGTTATACGCGCCGCTGCGGGCGATTCCTGCACGAAACAAATCTGAATGAGCCAGCAAGTTTGCCGTCATAAACGCGCCGTAGGAATGTCCGCCGACACCGACTCTTTCCGGGTCGGTAACGCCCATCTCTACCGCTTTGTCAATTGCTGCTTTCGCGCTGTCGGTCAATTGTTTGACAAAAGTATCATTGACGGTTAGGGGGTCGCCAACAATCGGAATGGTCGTGTCATCGAGAATTGCGTAACCTTCGAGAAGTAGAAACAAATGTGAATAACCGCTGATCGACGTAAAGCGATTGGTCGAACCGGAAACTTGTCCCGCCGTCGCCGCGTCTGTAAACTCAAGCGGATACGCCCAAACAATGGTTGGAAGGCGCGTTCCTTCTTTGTAATTCGGCGGCAGATAAAGCGTAAATGACAAATCTACTCCGTCAGCTCGTTTATATTTGACGAGCTGCTTTTTAATTCCTCGAAGCTGCGGCGTCGGATCTGTAAAATTGGTAATCTTTTGCGGAGCAGCCGCTTCGCATTTTGCATTTGGCGGACAACTCGAACGTAAATATAGATTTGGCGGGTCGAGCGGCGATTCTTTCCTGGTTAAAAACTTTGTGCCGTTGTCATCCATTAAAGCGACAAAACCTTCAAATTCTGTATCGCCAGAACGCCACATTTCCTGAATTTTCAAATCTTTCAAATTCATTCGACGCAAAAACGGTTTATCACCTTCGGGCGACGCGCCTTGTCCGCTCAAATAAATTTCATCGCCGTTTTGCTGAATTATGCTGTAGCCATTCGGCAGACGCTTCGTCACCGGCTGTCCGATGTCACCGTAACGGTCATTGACGTTTAAATCCGAAATCATTTTCGGCGCGGACGGGGAACGGTAATCCATCATAAACGCGCGGCGGTGTTGCGTGTCGCGGTTATAATCATAAAACCACATCATTCCGTTTTTCTCGCTGAAAATTCTGCCCTGAAAGCGCTGCTCTATTTTGACGAGTTCAGACGGTTCAGCCGAAAAAGGCGCGGCGAATTTCATCATTTTATCGCGGAACTCGGCTTTGTTTTTCGGATTGCCGCCGTCGAGCGCTTCAACCCAAACGAGTGTCGCACTTTCCGTCGGAATCCAGCCGTAACCGCGCGCGCCTAAGGCAACGCCCTGCACCGGAATATTATCCTGAAGCGGAATGCTCGCCAATTTATGAATCATTTTGCCGCTCAAATCCCAGACTTCTACTTGCTTTGGAAAACGCGAAGACGGGTAAAGATACGAATACGG